>PFKE01000152.1 GCA_002784145.1 Flavobacteriaceae bacterium CG_4_10_14_3_um_filter_33_47
TGTAGTTAAATCAATTTACTGATTTTCAGTAAGATGAACAACTTTTTTCTTTTAATTCATAATGCACAACGGGTTAATGGAAATAAAATGATATTTATTTAAGGCTATTATTATTTTTGCAGCATGTCAAGAAAAACCATAAAACAAGTTTTTACCCATATTGAAGTTATGGATGCCGGTGCCAAAGGTAAAACCATAGCCAAAGCACCAGATGGAAGAGTTATTTTTATCTCCAATGCCGTTCCCGGTGATGTAATTGATGTGCAAACCTTAAAAAAACGCAAAGCCTATTACGAAGGCAAAGCCATTTTGTTTCATAAGCGGTCAGAAAAACGCACAGAACCTGTTTGCGAACATTTTGGTGTTTGTGGTGGTTGCAAATGGCAAGATATGGCTTATGAGTATCAACTGTATTATAAACAAAAGGAAGTTATTAATAATTTAACCCGAATTGGTCATATAGTATTACCAGAGGTAACCCCTATTTTAGGTTGTGAAAACCCTTATTTCTACCGAAATAAAATGGAGTTTTCTTTTAGCGACTCTCGTTGGTTAACCTTAGAGGAAATACAATCTGACAAAGATTTAGGCGATAAAAATGCTTTAGGATTCCATATTCCCGGCATGTGGGATAAAATATTGGATTTAAAAGCATGTCACTTACAAGAAGACCCTTCAAATACCATAAGAAATACTGTTAAAGCATTTGCTGTAGAGCACCATCTTGAGTTTTTTAATACCAGAAACCAAACAGGATTTTTACGCACTTTAATGATTCGTACCTCAAGTACTGGAGATGTTATGGTATTAATTCAATTCTTCAAAGAAGATGTTAGTAAAAGAGAAGTCCTCTTAAATTTTATATCAGAACGTTTTCCTGAAATAACCTCCTTATTGTATGTTATCAACAGCAAAGCAAATGATACCCTTTATGACCAAGAGATTATTTGTTTTAAAGGCTTGGATCACATTTTTGAAGAGATGGAAGGATTGAAATTTAAAATTAATGCCAAATCCTTTTATCAAACAAATTCTAAACAAGCGTATGAACTTTACAAAATAACAAGGGATTTTGCTGGACTTACAGGTCAAGAATTGGTATACGATTTATACACCGGCACTGGAACCATTGCTCAATTTATAGCCAAACAAGCAAAAAAAGTGGTAGGTATTGAAGCTGTACCTGATGCTATTATTGCTGCCAAAGAAAATGCACAATTAAATGGCATTAAAAACGTTGAGTTTTATGTTGGTGATATGAAGCAGGTTTTTAACGAGTCTTTTATAACGGAGCATGGTCAACCAGACGTTGTTATTACAGATCCGCCACGCGATGGTATGCATAAAGATGTGGTAGAACAACTGTTGCATATGGCACCAAAAAAAGTGGTTTATGTAAGCTGTAACAGTGCCACCCAAGCAAGAGACTTAGCGCTTATGGATGCTGTTTATAAAGTAACCAAAATTCAATCGGTAGACATGTTTCCACAAACATTTCATGTAGAAAATGTTGTACTTTTGGAAAAACGATCCAATAAGAATCCATAACTTTGAAGTTTTAAAACCACATGAACTATTATAAATTTTTAGCGATACTTTTTGGAATTATTACCCTTTTTTCAATGGGTTGTGAGCCTGATGATATTTGTCCGGAAAGTACCCCAACCACACCCAATTTAATCATACGCTTTTATGATGTTTCAATTCAGGAAAGCAAAAAAAATGTGTTTGGTTTGCGCGTTCAGGGTGTTGGCAATAACAGCCCATTAACCAATTTTAATGTGGTAACCACAGATTCCATTGTGCTACCATTAAAAACAGATGCTACCACTACTTCATTTACTCTTCATAAAGAATATACCTTTGATGATAATGATACCCCAGATGATACCAGTGATGATATGATAGGTGGCAATGAAGATGTTATTACCATTAATTATACCACCGAACAAGTTTATGTTTCAAGAGCTTGCGGCTTTAAATCCATTTTTAAAAACGTAACACTTACCATTAATGGTGATAGTGAAAACTGGATACAATCAAAAGAATCCTTAAACGACAATCAATCTGTAGAAGATGAAACATCAGCACATTTCAAGTTATTTCATTAGCCTTAGCTTTTTTTTGCTATTTGTTGTATCCTCTCAGGCACAAAACGACAGCATTATAAGTACGGTAAACGACTCCATAAAAATAAAATTAAAATACGGACTGCGTGTTGGTGCCGATGCCGGAAAACTTCTTCGCTCTTTTTTAGATGACGACTATACTGGTTTTGAAGTGAATGCTGACTACCGAATTAAAAGAGCTTTATACATTGCTGGCGAACTGGGCATTGAAGAAAAAATTACAACCAACGACTTTCTCGATATTACCACCTCTGGCACGTACTTAAAAGCTGGAATAGATTATAACCTCTATAAAAATTGGTTGGATATGGACAACATGATTTATACTGGTTTTCGAATTGGGGCCTCCACTTTTAGCCAAACCATTAATAATTTTACGGTTTTTCATACCAATCAATATTGGCAACCTCAGTTTAGCTCAGCTGAATCTCAAAAATTCAATGATTTAACTGCTTTCTGGGTAGAACTCATAATAGGCATCAAAGCAGAATTATTTAACAATCTATATTTAGGGCTTAATGTTCAATTAAAAGGATTGGTTAGTGAAACGGTTCCTGAAAATTTTGAAAATGTTTATATTCCAGGATTCAACAAAACCTTCGATAGCAGTGGCATAGGTGTTGGTTATGGTTATACGGTTTCGTATTTAATTCCATTGTATAAAAAAGATAAAAATTAGTTATCATCAGTGTTCTTCACATATATTAGGCTTTTTAGTTGTTTTATGTTAAATTAACTAATTCAAACCATTCTAATGATACACACTATTTTTAATAAAGAAACCAATATCCTTGAAACACAATTTAAAGATGACGTTTTTTTAAATGAGATTATAGATTACATTATAACTACTAAAGAAAATAAAAGCTATCCAAGAACCTTAAAAATTCTAACGGATTCTAAACATGCTGTTTTTAAATTTACTGTTAGTGATTTAAACGCTATCCTTTCTGAAAATGTTGAGTCTTTAAAAAATTATGATGCTATTATTGATTCTATCATTATTGCTAGTCCACAAACAGCTGCCCTTAGCCTATTATATCAAGAATTAGCGAAAAATGATAAATACCATTTTGATGTGTTTTCTTCGCACGAAGCTGCCTTACGCTGGCTGAATACTTTTTAAAACCTTTAAGAACACTTTCATAAAAAATTGTTACGCACCTTTTAAAGTATCTGCACCATCCAACAACCCAATGAGTTCCTGAGGATTGTGGATTAAAACAGGAATATGTTGTGGACAGATGTAAAACTTACTGTCTTTATGATAAAATTTGGTAACAGGTGTTTCCATGGAGGATTTTTTACACACAATACAGGTTTTTCTATGGCTCATCTCTTTATCTTTTTTAAATCTTCAACAAAGCTCTTTCTATTTTTTTTCTTAAAAACTAATATTGGTCATACTTTTATTTTTTTATAAAAAAGACGGCTTAAAAATACTCATTATTCCGCATTTGTTTTATAATCAAATAAATTATATTTTAGTGGATTTATAACCGTAAACCAACCGAAATGAATTCACAAAAACAGAACGTCTCCACGCTCTAGATTCTCTTAGAGCCATTATGATGATGCTTGGCATTGTTTTACATTCTTCAAATACGTATGTTGTAGCAGATTATGGAGCTTCGTGGCCATTAAAAGACCCTATAAGTACCAGTTTGTATTTAGACTGGATTTCTAGCTTTATTCATGCTTTTAGAATGCCCATTTTCTTTATAGTTGCGGGTTTTTTCGCTTCGCTGCTTTTTCATGAACGTTCATCTATGAAAATGATAAAAAACAGAACAAATCGTATCCTTTTACCATTTATTGTTTTTGTTGTTTTATTGTGGCCTTTAGTTATGATAGGATTCACTTATTCTAATATTGTTTTTGCAAAAGGAAATAATCCATGGATCACAGCTTTAGAAATGTTTTCAAATCTAAATGCTTTTATTCCAGGTCATACCATGCACTTATGGTTTTTGTACTATTTGGTTTTATTTTCAATATCCTCTTTCATCGTTGGATTGGTCTTTAAAAAATGGTCTTGGTTTACTACCAAATCAAGTCAGGTATTTACATTTGTTATTCAAAGACCTTTTCTAAAGATGCTTGTCTTTTCTTTAATAACGTTTCTCCTGTTATTAACTATGAATCGGCCATGGGTTGCAACCTCATTGAGTTTTACACCAGATTTTAATACCTTTATTTTTTACGCCTTCTTTTATTTCTTTGGATGGATTTTGTTCAAATCTAAATCTTATTTAAATAGTTTTATGGCGTATGACTGGATGTTTACCATTTTAGGATTAATACTATTTACAAGCTATTTTTTAATGGATACTTCCAATATCTCTCTTCAGCTTATTATGGCTATAAAATCTGTAAATGTATGGCTGTTTATTTTTGGGTTTATAGGCCTTTTTTTACGTTATGGCAGTAAACATTCTATCGTGATGCGCTACGTATCAGATTCGTCTTATTGGGTTTATTTATTGCATTTACCATTAACGGCTTTTTTACCAAGTTTAATCTTAGGATTTGCTATTCCAGCATTTTTAAAGTTTGTATTGGTTATGACCGGAACTGCCTTGGTTTGTTTTGTATCGTATCATTATATGGTGAGGTCTAGTTTTATTGGTAAATTTTTAAATGGGAGAACCTATTCACGAAAACTTAAAGACATAAAATCTGAACCCATTATAAACGGAAGCGTTAAAAAAGTGAATGCTTAAACTGATAAAAACTTTTAAAACTATAAATTTTTAAAATGGATATAAATTAAAATACGCACTAGTGCGTATTGCGCATTAACTTAAAAAGCCCTAAATTCACATGGCTATTGCCATCAATCAACGCCAATTCATAACATAGTCATATTAAATAATTTAATACATGATTATGCATACCAAACCTACTTATCAAGAGCAAGAAAGAGAGCTTGCAAAAATTAAAACGCAGTATAAACGTCTTAAATTAAAATTTGACACTCAACTTAAAGCCCCTAAAAAGAGTACCAATAAATTGGAACCGCATATTGATGACTATTTCCTTGGAGATTTCAACAGATTTAAACAACTCATCAAGAATTCGTTTGACATGATTTTGCTTATGGATTCCAACGGAATTCAACAATATGTTAGTGAATCATGCGAAAAAATACTTGGGTTTAAACAAGAAGAACTTATGGGCATTTCTGTTATTGAAAAGATGATTCATCCAGACGATCAGGAATCTACCAAAAAAGATTTTTTTGACATGATTGAAAATAAGGCTCATGGAGGTGCACAGTACAGACATCTGCATAAAAATGGAAGCTGGGTTTATCTGGAAGCATACGGAACCAATCAATTAGACAATCCTTTAATTCAATCGGTTGTCCTTAACGTTCGCGATATTACAGAACGAAAACAGGCAGAACAACGTATTAAAGAAAATGACATTCGCTTACAAAATCTTACGGCTGCAAAAGACAAACTCTTTTCCATCATAGCACACGATTTAAGAAGTCCGTTTAATGCCATTTTAGGCTTTTCGGAACTATTGAGCAATAACCCAAAAGATTTTGAAACAGATGAATCTAAAAAGTACATAGAAATCATTAATTCATGTGCCAAAAATACGCTGGTCTTACTTGATAATTTGTTAAACTGGACCTATTCACAAACTGGAGAACTTGTTTACAAACCAGAAAACCTTAATTTATCATCTGTTTTTCAAGACCTATTGGAAACATCAAATTCCATTGCAAAAATTAAAAACATCTCTTTAAGGTATATTCAATCAGAAGCTATTGAAATTTATACCGATGTAACCATGTTAAAAATAGTTTTGAGAAACCTTATTAATAACGCCATAAAATTCACAAATTCAAATGGTGAAATCGTTATGTATGCAGTAAGAAATCAAAGCCATGTTGAAATTACAGTTTCAGATAATGGTGTTGGTATCAATAAAGAAATATGTAAAAATCTGTTCAACATTTCAACCAATATAACATCTCCTGGTACGACCAATGAAAAAGGTTCTGGTTTAGGATTAATTCTTTGTAAAGAGTTTGTTGAAAAGATTGGAGGAACCATTTGGGTTGAAAGCGAAGAAGGAAAAGGTAGTGACTTTATAGTTTCCTTACCTTTATACAAAGCATTATGAGCAGCAAATCAATAGAATAAAGCATTAAGAATAAAATTATGATATGGATAAACTGGAACAGCTAAGCAAATTTGGATGATTTCACTTGCTTTTAAAAAATACACAACACTGCGTATGGTCTGAAACACTTGATAAAAAAGGCTTTCCATATGAAAAACAATAAAGGCTAGCTCCTAAGAAACCTGTATAAACATAACACCTAAAACCCTAATTCATGTACTTCCCCTTTTTACTTCCGGCATACATTTCATATTTTACCAAACGTGCTTCCAATTTGGCATTAAACAAATGTATTTTACGTGAAGGCCTTAAGCCTACATGTTTTAAGGCTTCCAGATTGCTGGTAATAAACCATGCATCGGTATTGGGGTAATGTTGTTTTAAGGTATCGCCAATAGCTTTGTAAAAGCTTTCCATATCTAAATTTAAACGCTCCCCATACGGCGGATTAAACACCATATGCAGTTTGTCTTCGCCGCCTTTTTGGGTTTTAAAGAAATCTTCGTGTTTAATGTCAATAAAATCATCTAACTGGGCATTTTTTACGTTTTCCTTGGCTTTGGCAACGGCACTTGGGGCTTTGTCGTACCCAATAATTTTATGATGAAAATCGCGGGTTTTACTAAGCAGAGACGCTTCAATTTTTTCAAACAAATCTACATCCCAATCCTGCCAACGCTCAAAAGCAAATTCCTTGCGCATTAAATTGGGCGGAATATTACAGGCTATCATGGCGGCTTCAATAGGAATGGTACCACTTCCACACATAGGATCCATAAAATCGGATTGTCCGTCCCAGCCAGAAAGCATAATCAATCCTGCGGCCAAGACTTCATTAATGGGTGCTATGTTGGTGGCCGTTTTGTAACCTCGTTTATGCAGCGAATCTCCAGAGGAATCTAAAGAAACCGTGCATTGTTTTCTATCAATATGGATGTTAACCTTTAAATCTGGAAAGCGTAAATCTACATCTGGTCGTCCGCCGGTTTGCTCTCTAAACCTATCAACGATAGCATCTTTGGTTTTTTGGGCAATATAAAGTGAGTTGGTGAACAACTCTGAATGAATGGTTGCATCAATAGCCAATGTACCCGTAGGTTTTAAATACTGTTCCCAAGGCATTTCTTTAATTTTATCATATAAATCCTGCTCGCCCTGAACCACAAAAGATTCTATAGGCTTTAGTATTTTAATAGCCGTACGCAACGCTAAATTGGCCTTGTACATAAACCCTTTGTCTCCCGAAAAACTCACACTACGAATGCCTGTTTTTACATGGGAAGCACCAAGTTGAGTCAGTTCATTTGCCAATAAATCTTCAAAGCCAAAAAGGGTCTTGGCCAGCATTGTAAAATTATTCTCCATTATTTACCATAAATAGATTACAAAAATAGCTTAATTTTGCGGTTAATTAATTGATTATTGAAAATAGGTTAAGGATTTAGGTGGCATCCTTTTTTTAAAAAACTAAAGATATCCCCAAAAATCTAACTGCAATATGTTGTGGAAACCTCATAAAAAAGATATGACAAAAAACCCTACAGATTGGTATTCTTCTTGGTTTGACACGCCATTTTACCATATCCTTTACAAAGATAGAGACGATGCCGAAGCACGCATTTTTATGGATACCTTAACCCAGTATCTTAATATTCCTGAAGGTGGCACTGTTTTAGATTTAGCTTGTGGAAAAGGTCGCCATTCTGTGTATTTAAGCTTGCTTGGGTATCAAGTAACCGGCGTTGATTTGTCTGCCAACAGCATTGCCTTTGCAAAACAGTTTGAGCATGAAAACTTGCATTTTGAGGTTCATGATATGTGTATGCCCTTTAATAAAACCTTTGATGCGGTTTTTAATTTGTTTACTAGCTTTGGATATTTTGACAATGAGGAAGACAATTTAAATACCATTAAAGCTATTAAAACAGATTTAAACGATTATGGTTTTGGGGTTATTGACTTTATGAATTCTAACTTTGTGCAGGAAAATTTAGTGCCTGAAGAAGTAAAAGTGGTGGATGGTATCACCTTTTTTTTAAAGCGCTATGTTCAAGATGGTTACATTCTTAAGGATATTACTTTTATTCATGAAAACAAGGAATATAATTATCAGGAAAAAGTAAGAGCACTTAGTTTAAGTGATTTTGAAACATTATTTGAGCAAGCCGGTGTATATTTACTAGATGTTTTTGGCGATTATAAATTGAATAAATTTAACGCCGAAACATCTGAACGTTTGGTAATGATTTTTAAATAATACTTGCATGTTGAATATTTTACTTCCTATAGTAAGCGTTCTTTTAGGTTTTTTAATTGTAGTGGTATTAAAACCAGCACAACGCAAAAACTTAAAATTACTCCTTGCGTTTAGTGGTGCCTTTTTATTGTCTATTACTGTTTTTGATTTTTTACCTGAAGTGTATCATAACAACGACAAATCCATTGGTTTGTTTATTATGATCGGGATTATGCTTCAAATAGTCCTGGAATTTTTCTCAAAAGGTGCCGAACATGGTCATGTGCATTTAAACAAAGACAGTGCTGTGTTTCCTTGGTTGTTGTTTATTAGTTTGTGTATTCATTCTGTTTTAGAAGGCATTCCTATTGAAGCTCATCATAATTTAGTTTATGGCGTTATTGTGCATAAACTACCTGTGGCCATTATTTTATCTACCTTTTTTTTAGCTTCAAAATTAAGCAAAGGTAAGATTGCTTTTTTTCTTATTATGTTTGCTTGTATGACCCCATTTGGTGTGATACTATCCTCAAATTTTGACATTATAAAATCGTTTTATTATGAAATTTCTGCCATAGTCATTGGTATCTTTTTACATATTTCCACCACCATTTTGTTTGAAAGTAACGAAAACCATAAATTTAACTTAACCAAGTTAATCACCGTTGTTATTGCTATTACTATAGCCTATTTTATGTAATGTTTAGTAAAGAAGAATCACGACTTTTAAGACATGAATTTTGGACGAGTTTTGGAAAATCATTTCCAAGAAAATGGATTTTGTATGACACCAAGATTAAAGGTTTTAGTTTTAAATTTCATTTTGATACTAAATCGGCTTTAGTTGCTCTTGACCTAGAAGACGATTTGGAAAACCGTATTAAATACTGGGAAAAACTTCAATCTTTACAATCTATTTTAAAAGAAGATTATCTGACGGAAGTTATTTTTGATGACACCTATTTTCTTGATAACGATAAAGAAATCTCAAGAATTTTTGTAACATTAGACAAAAAGGTTTCTATTCATAACAAAAATACATGGCGAGACGTCATGGAATTTTTTAATACAACAATGCATCAGTTTGAGGCTTTTTTTGAGGATTATAAAGATGTTTTGGTAGATTGATTTTATAATGGTTTTTCCATTTTAAAATCATCCATAAAAAACCCATTCCCTATATCTGTTTTCATGGCTTCAACAATTATAAATCCCATGGCTTCATAAGCTTTTATAGCGTTTGTATTGAATTTGTTTACACCAAGGGTCATAGATTTACATTTCAATTCAACGGCCTTACTTTGCACAAATTCCATAGCAGATTTTCCTATTTTTTTTCCTCTAAAATCTTTTGAAACATAAATCTTGCTTAAAAACAAAAGGTCTTCTTGCTTTTTTATAGCAACATAACCCACAAAAAAGTTGTTGTGTTTTACCATAAAATACTCGTAACCTTCTTGATACTGTTGATACATAGCTTCGGCAGATTGGAAGTTTTTTACCATATATTCAACTTGTTCAACACCAATTATAGGAACATAATGTTCGTGCCAAATTATGTTTGCCAAATTTGCAATATCTTTAAAATGCTGATGGGTTGTAGCTTCAAAAAATTCCGTAATATCCTTCATACTCAATTATCGCTTAAATAACATAAAAGAAAATCATAAAAAAGTGAAAAATTGCGCCTGCCAACACAAATAAATGCCAGATAACATGATGGTATGGAATACGATGAGTGGCATAAAAAACAATGCCTAAGGTATAGGCCATACCACCTGCAAAAAGCAGTAAAATACCTTCTCCAAAAATTTCAGAAAGATTAGAAAAATCAAAGATTATAAGCCAACCCATCACTAAATACAATAAGGTAGAAAACACTTCAAACCTACCAGTAAAAAATAATTTTAAAATAATACCAAAGGCTGCAATGCCCCAAACTACATAAAACAAGGTCCAACCTAAGCTTTCATTAAGGGAAATAAGTAATACAGGTGTGTAAGTTCCTGCAATCAGTAAATAGATGCTAATGTGGTCTATAATTCTGAAATAATGCTTTTTTTGCTCACTTTTAACCGAATGATATAAAGTAGATGCCGAAAATAATATAATGATTGAAAAACCATAAACCATTACACTAAAAAGACTGTATGGTGTTTTATGGGTATCAAACAACATGAGTAAAATAAGAGCCGCTATGCCTAAAACAACTCCAATACCATGGGTTAAAGCGTTGAGTCTTTCCTCAAAAGGCGATTGTGTTTTCATTAATTTTTTTAAGGCTTTTTATAGTGCATCCATTTTTCTGATAATTCTAAAAAGTTGTATTCTTTAGCAGCTTTTTGTCGTTCTAAAACACCACTCATAAAATTTCGCTGTAAAATATCTTCAATTAAAAAATCTTCTTTAACATTTAAGGGGTCAAAACCTTTTTTCAAAGACAAATCAAACATGCTCGCCGTGGTATTATACCAAAAAGCACGCCAACCACTGCGCAATTCTTTTATCAAATCAAAGGTGGTTTCTCCGGTTTGTCTGTGTATTAACTTAATAAGAATCTGTCCTTCGGTACGAGTGAATTTTTTTAGTTTATCGGAGAATTCGCCTTCAATGTATTTTTGAATAAGTTTGGTATATTGTCTCTTTTCGCGTTTAGTTTTAAGCTTTTCTAAGCGAGTGTTTAAAGAATCCAATCGGTCCGCAGCCATTTTAGCGTATGGATATACTTTAATGGTTTTGCGCCTTAATATTAAATAACGCATTCTATCGGCTTGGTTATCAAATTTTAAACGATTTAGAACATAAACTTCTTCAAGGTTTATGGTTTCTCTGGGAATGGAATCGCCTTCAATGATATAATAGTCATATTCTGTAGAATCTTTCTCAATGATTCTTTCTTGAGAAAACAACACTATAGGTAAAAAAAAGAGTATGTAGGGCAAATAATTCATGTAACAATATCATCTAATAAGGTTATTCAAAATTAATAATTTACAAGATGAAAACTTAACTTTTAAACGATTATTGCTAAGCATTGTAAAGTCTTTCATTTAAATACTGGCAAAAAAAATACTCAAAGGATAATATGGTCCTTTGAGTATTTTAATAGGTAAGGTTTTAAAGCTCACGCCTGTTGTCTTCTGAGCTGGTATCAATCAACTTATTGTAAGGGTCTACGCCTACTTCGGTTGGTTTTTCATCAACTATAATGCTCAACTTATTATTAATTTCAGTGATTTTATGTTTTTTTAAATACAAAACTTTCTCTTTCTTTTTGCCATCTATCTCTTCTTCGGTAAAAATACCAATGTCTATATAATCTTTTAAAGGCACAGAAAGTTCTGGTTTTTTCATGCTTTCAGTTTGGTAACTCAAGGTATCGCCTTCTTTATTTCCATAGTATTTACGACCCATTTCATTATTTCGGTATTTACTGACATTAAACTCAAAATCAACCTGATATTTTCCATTGTCTAAAGCTTTTGATGAGGCATCAACCATTCGGTTGGAGTACAAGGTAATGGTTTCAAACATGTCATGAATAACGTATTGCAAGCTATCTGGCGTAACTTCTTTAATGTAATTTACCATCTCTACCGAAGTAGTATAAGGCGGTTCCTGGAATTTTACTTTTTCAACGTATCGTTTTAACGTTTGGTTTAAAGTATCTTCACCTATATAATCGCTTAAGGCATAAAATACCAAAGACCCTTTTTGATAACGAATATAACCTTGCCCGTCATTATACATGAGGGGTTTTTCGCGTTTGATTTCAAAAGTGCGCTGGGTTAAATAATCGTCTAAGGCTTTCTTTAAAAACGTACGCATTTTTTCTTTGCCTTGTTGATGTTCTAATACTTTTAAGGCTACATATTCCGATAAACTTTCTGATAACATAGTTGCTCCTAAAACATCGGCTCCAATAACTTGGTGTGCCCACCATTGATGCGCCACTTCATGAACGGTAATGGCAAACGGATAATCCACGCCACCATCATCTTGGTCATCCACATCAGCTATAAAACCAACCCCTTCTGAATACGGAATGGTATTAGGAAATGATTGCGCAAAACTACCAGCAGTTCTTGGAAACTCTATAATGCGCGCTTGTTTATGTTGGTATGGACTAAAATTTTTAGAATTATAATCTAAGGATGCTTTCATGCCTTCCATCATTCGGTCTAAATTATATTCATGTCCTTTATGATAATAAATTTCAAGATTTACATCTTGCCATGTATCTTTTTTAACCTCATATCTGGCAGAATTAAAGGCATAAAAATTTAAAATTTTACTATCCATTTTGTAATGAAAATAACGTCTGCCACCTTCTTGCCATTCCTTTTGCAAATATCCTGGCGCAATGGCAATTTGGTCTAGCGAGGTACTTACTGTGGCTTCAAAATCAATCCAATCAGCATCTTTTGAAATGTAGGTGTTTCTTAATGCTGTAGAATCTGTGGGTTTTGGTTTTAAATCGTTTTCAGGTAGGCCATATTTTTTTCTTACTTCATCATCAAGTAACTCAGTTCCGCTATCATAGCCTAATGATGGAAATAGCAGAAAGTTATTAATAAACGTGCCATTTTTTAATACGGGCGAATTATTTTGTAACAAGGTGTTTGGCTCGTTTTTTACAGAAAAACTTAATTTCAATGTATCTCCCGGAAACAAGGTTTCTTTTAGCTTGTAGATGTTAAAATTGTAAACCGTGTCTTTGGTTACTAATTCATAAGGCTTATTAAATTTAAAAGTGCTTGGGAAATCGTTATAATTTAATAAAATGCTGTCAATGGCCACTTGTGATTTGTTGACCATCACATAAGACCCTTTGGCATCAAAATTTAATTCATTTGGAAAAATATTTACTTCACAGTTTACAGCCACTATTCTTGGTTGAATCGCGTTTTCATATTTTTTATAAGTTTTCTCCCAAGTTACGGCTTGCAATTCTTGTTCTTTTGATGAAATGCGCTCATTAGCAATATTATTTTCATAATATATGGTAAATCCTAAACTTAAAAAAGCCAATAAACAAATCGTAAATGCCACTAAAACAAATCCTTTAAAACGAGATTTTGCAATGCTGATTCGCTCTTTAAATGAATGAGGTAATCCTCGAACCCAAAACAAAGCCGATAAACACAACAATATTAATCCACCAAAAAACCAATAGGTTCTATGAATGATATAAGGTGAGAAAGAAGACCCATAACCATTCATGTCTGAATATTCAAATCCTGGAGCTTGGTTGTACTTAAAAATAGCTTGCTCTATGCCTGCAAACGATAAAAATGGAATTCCAATAGAGATGACAAGCATGACAAATAATCCTAAATAAGGATTTCCAATCATGATTTGAATAAACAACGATAAAAACGCCCAAATTACAAATCCAATAAAATTAAGCACGTACAATTCGTATAAATAATGACCTATTTCAAAATCATAATACCCATTATAAATCTGAATGGTCATACCACCAACCATAACCACCAAAAGCAACAAAAACTGCATTTTTAATAAGGCCAATAACTTTGCTAATAGTAAGCTCCAGTTTGGAATAGGCGTTACATCAACTAAATGATTCATGTTATCCATCTTTCCTCTATGCACCAACATTCCAGCATATAAAAACGTTAAAATATTAATAAAAAGCGCAAAACTATTACCAGGAATTAAGAGCATTTGCCATGTTACAGGTAAGGTTTTAGTGCCAAACAATTCGCCTAAGGCAGTTGCAGAAATTAAAATAAAGATTAAACCAACCAGTACAATGCTTATAAATGGCCAACTTTTAATAATATATTTTAAATCTACTTTTGATAATTGCCAAGTGGTTTTTAAATTCTGAATCCATGAAAAATCAAACGTCACTTTTGGTAAATTAATTCTGGTAATGCCACCAAAATTACTTTTTGTAGAACGCTCTCCTTTAATTTTTCTGAAGGAAAAAGTTAAGGCATTCTGACTAAAGCTAAAAAGTTTAAAAACCAATAAGAATATAACCGATGCAATACCTAACCAAATCAAACGGTTGTAAATAACAACGCCTTTAACAGGAAGCATCATCTCATTTTGCTCACTTATAGTCCAATAACGCGTGTAATAATTGGCAACTTCAGAACCAAAAGGATCTATAAGTGCAGAAATAAGTCTGTTTTCTGGATCGGCCAATAAATTAGCTACAATACCTTGAATTAACATCAATAAAACAATCGTTATAAATCCAGCAGCTATATTTCTTGTAAAGGTTACAACAGCAAATACAATGGCACCAAAAAGTAAGATATTTGGAATGATATAAACAACATAAGCCTGTAAATAAGACATTAAATTAAAAGGGCCAACAATATCTTGATTGGTACCTGGCAACCTAAAACCCACAAACATTCCTAAGCCTATTACTAGCGTTATAATGGTTACTATGGTGATTCCAGAAAAGAATTTAGCAAATAAATAATGGGCTTTTGAAAATGGATACGAATATAAAATAGTATGCATTTCACTTTTATAATCTTTGTAAATGGTAACACCTATGATAGAAGGAAATAAAAAGAAAATAAAGGTTGTTAACCCATTGAATAAACCAACAACACCCATGGGTGAATTGACTATTCTTGATGAACCTGTTGAAACCGTTAAAAAATCAAAAATTCCTGCAGAACTGGCTGAAAGAAATAAAGACAAGACTAAAAAGATGCTTATGTAAATATAAAAGGCCGGTTTTTTAAACCAATCTTTTAACTCGTGAATGTATATGGTTGAAAACATGTATTTATTATTGGTTGGAAAAAAATGATTTTGACTAAACTAAAATGGATTCTTCTTTTAATGCAATAAAATACACATCATCTAATTGTGGATTGGCTTCTTTAAAACCATCGGCTGGTTTTTCTAGAGCATGAACTCTAATATTTAAAGTATTATCTTGATTGTAGTTTAAAGAAAGAACCTTGTGTGATGCCTCCATAGCTTCCAACGCATCACGCTCAATAACCTTGATCCATATTTGTCCTTTTATTTCGTTGGTTGCTTCCATAGGCGTTGTGTGTTTTAAGATTTGTCCACCATTTAAAATGGCCATTTCATGACATAATTCCTTAACATCATCAACAATATGGGTTGAAAAAATAACCGTACAGTTAGTTCCAACTTCACGCAAAACATTTAAGAACCTATTTCTTTCAGCAGGATCTAAACCAGCCGTAGGCTCATCAACTATAATTAATTTCGGGTTGTTTAATAACAGTTGTGCAATGCCAAAACGTTGTTTCATACCGCCAGAATAGCCAGCGACCTCTTTTTTCCTGACATCATATAAATTAGTGATTTCTAAAACTTCTTTAACCAGTTTTTGTCTGTCACTTTTAGATTTAACGCCTTTTAATGTGGCAAAATATTCTAATAAATCTTCGGCCGACATTTTTGGGTACACACCAAAAGACTGTGGTAAATAGCCCAAAATTTTTCTTAAGGCCATCTTATCTTCCAGCACATTAATGTCTCCAAAACTTATATATCCTGAATCTGGACTTTGTAAGGTAGCAATGGTTCTCATTAAAGTAGACTTTCCTGCGCCATTGGGCCCAAGTAAACCAAACATGCCTGCGCCTATTTCTAAATTTAAATGATCGATGGCTTTAACACCATTTTTATACGTTTTGGTTAAATCTTTAATGATTAGTTTCATGCTTATAGTTTTATTTATTCTAGGTATTGGTTCATTGGTGTGAAAATAGTCAATTTTGTTACAAAATATTAAATTTTCAACCCCGAAAACTAAATAAATCATGCTATTTTTACAAAAATTCTGAATTAATAAAGTGTTTAAACATTTATAATTAATATTTACATAACATGTCGAAAAAATCAATTTTAAACAAAAAATCAATGGCTTTTTTAGAAGCCTATTTAAATAATGCAGCGCCAACGGGTTATGAATGGGACGGACAAAAAATATGGATGGATTATTTAAAACCTTATGTCGATACCTTTATAACAGATACTTATGGTTCTGCTGTTGGAATTATTAATCCTAAGGCAAACTATAAAGTCGTTATTGAAGGTCATGCCGATGAAATTTCTTGGTATGTCAATTATATTTCTGATAATGGACTGATATATGTGATTAGAAACGGTGGTAGCGACCATCAAATTGCACCGAGTAAAATTGTTAATATACATACCAAAAACGGTATTGTTAAAGGCGTTTTTGGCTGGCCAGCTATTCATACCAGAGATAAAAGTAAAGAAGAAGCTCCAAAACCAGAAAATATATTTATTGACTGCGGCTGTAAAACGGCTGATGAAGTTGCTAAACTAGGCATACACGTGGGTTGTGTCATTACCTATCCAGATGAGTTCCACATTCTCAACAACGATAGTTTTGTGTGTCGTGCTTTAGATAACCGAATGGGCGGATTTATGATTGCAGAAGTCGCCAGATTGCTTCATGAAAATAAAAAAACACTCCCTTTCGGTTTATACATTACCAACTCAGTACAAGAAGAAATTGGCTTACGTGGTGCAGAAATGATTACCAACACCATCAAGCCTAACGTTGCCATTGTTACTGATGTGACTCACGATACAACAACACCCATGATTGAGCAAAAAGTACAAGGTAAAGTAGAAAATGGCAAAGGACCTGTTATTGCCTATGCACCTGCAGTTCAACAAAAATTACGCGATTTAATTACTGAAACGGCCGAAAACCATAACATACCTTTTCAACGATCGGCATTATCAAGAGCCACCGGAACCGATACCGATGCCTTTGCATACAGCAATGGCGGCGTAGCTTCCGCACTCATTTCGCTGCCTTTACGCTATATGCACACAACGGTTGAAATGGTTCATAGAGATGATGTTGAAAACGTCATTAAATTAATTTATGAAACCCTTTTAAATATTAAAGAAGGCGAAACGTTTAGTTATTTTAAATAAAATATAAATTTAAACGTCATTGCCAAACCTTTAGTTTGTTTCACACTTGGTCATGACGTTTATGATGCATCATGGACGAATATATTGATATTGTTACTCAAGACGGTAAACCAACGGGTAAATCTGAATTAAAATCTATAATTCACCAAAACGGCCATTATCATAATACCGCTCATGTATGGCTATATACTAATAAAAGAGAGATTTTATTAGCACAACGAGCTGCCAGTAAATCCATTTGTCCGTTGTTATGGGATGTTTCAGTCGCTGGACATGTAGATGCTGGCGAATTAATTATTCAAGCTGCCATAAGAGAAGTTAAAGAAGAAATAGGGCTGGAACTTCTTCCCGATGACTTAAAAAAAATTGGCGTTTTTGAATGTTTTCAATCTTATTCCAATGGCATTAAAGACAATGAATTTCATCATACATATATAGCCGAATTAAAGGTTCCTATATCACAATTAATTCCTCAAATTGGAGAAGTAGAAGCTTTAAAACTGGTTTCATTTGAATCATTTGAAAAAATTTTAATACATATTGGAGAAAATAATCATTTTATCCCTAGTAATAAGGCATACTATGAATTGGTTTTAAAGCGTATTAAAAAAATATTTTGATGATATGAATTTAATCCTCTTTGCCATTGCCCCTGTTTTTATCATCATCTTTTACATCTACATCAAAGACAAATATGAAAAAGAACCTAAACGATTACTACTTTATAACTTTTTATTGGGAGCAATTGTTAGTATTTTGGTCACCACCATTTTATATTTTATTTTTGATTATGTTCTGCCACTGCAGGATAAGTATAGCATTTTTCAGCAATTTATTAAAGCATTTTTTGTAGTTGGACTGACTGAAGAATTCAGTAAATACATTATTGTAAGATATTATGCCCAACCAAAACCTGCTTACAATGAACCTTTTGATGGAATTGTTTACGCCGTAATGGTATCCATGGGTTTTGCAGCCACAGAAAATATTTTTTATGTGCTTGATGGTGGTTACCAAACGGCTATAGTTAGAGCATTTACAGCCGTTCCTGCACATGCAACATTTGGCATTTTAATGGGTTATTTTATGGGAAAAGCCAAATTTTCCAAAAACAAAATAGGGCTAAATTTAGTTGGATTATTATTGGCTATTCTCTTTCATGGGGCTTATGACTTTTTCTTGTTTATAGATTTTGTGCCAGGCATTTGGGTAGGTGCTTTTATATCCTTATTCATTGGAATCGTTTTATCAAAAAAAGCCATAAAAAATCATCAAGACAGAAGTCAATTCAAAAGCGTTTAGGGTATTCAAACCGTTATGTAGCTTTATTCATTCTTTTGGTTTCTATTTTGCTATGAGAGTTCTATATTAATCTTTATATTTATGACAAACTAAACCATTGTTTGCATGAATTTTAAAGTAAAAGTGAATTCTAATATTGAATTTAACATCTCTCAAGAAGACCTCTTAAAACTAGATGCCATAAAAATTTCGGAGAGCAAGTATCATATCTTACACGATAATAAATCGTTTCATTCTGAAATTACACATACTGATATCAACTCTAAATCCTATGAAGTAACAGTTAACAAAAACCATTACAGCGTTAACATCTTCAATGCCTTGGATTTGTTAATAAAAGACCTAGGCTTTTCTATTGGAACTTCAAAACATATTAATTTTATAAAAGCCCCAATGCCGGGCTTAATCTTAGAAATTAATGTAAAACCAGGCCAAATAGTTCATGAAAATGAGACTTTGTTAATCCTAGAAGCCATGAAAATGGAAAATGTGTTAACATCGCCTCGTGATGGTGTTGTTAAATCAATTTCAACAAAAAAAGGAGATACCGTGGATAAGGGAACTTTATTAATTGAATTTGAAAAATGATCCTTCATAAAGATATTAAAACCATTGACCAATACATTGATTTATTTCCTTCAGAAATACAAATAATCTTGCTTAAAATAAAAGATTGCATCCAAGAAACAGCACCACAATCAACTGAAGCCATACGCTATTCAATCCCAACGTTCAGATTAAACGGGAATATGGCTTATTTTGCTGCATACAAAAACTATATTGGTTTTTATCCTTCGCCTTCAGCTATTAATAAGTTCAGTAAAGAATTAAAACCTTATAAAACCTTAAAAGGCACCATTCAATTTCCATTAAACCAGCCAATTCCTTATGATTTAATTAAAAAAATAGTAGCGTTTCGTGTTGCTGAACAAACCCATAAAAAAATGAAAAAAATATTAATTGCAAATCGTGGTGAAATAGCCATTCGGGTTATGAAAACAGCTCAAAAAATGGGCATTAAAACCGTGGCTGTTTTCTCAACTGCAGACAGACATGCGCCCCATGTAAAATTTGCAGATGAGGCTGTTTGCATTGGCGAACCACCATCAACTCAATCCTATTTAAAAGGCGATAAAATCATTGAAGTGGCCAAAAAATTACAAGTAGATGCCATCCATCCAGGGTATGGCTTTTTAAGTGAGAATGCCGAATTTGCCGAACTATGTGAGCAAAACAACCTTATCTTTATTGGGCCTCGTTCAAAAGCTATAAAAATTATGGGCAGTAAACTGGCTGCAAAAGAAGCGGTAAAACATTATAATATTCCCATGGTTCCAGGCATAGATGAAGCCATTACAGACATAACTAAAGCCAAATCTATTGCTAAAGAGATAGGCTTTCCTATATTAATCAAGGCATCTGCTGGCGGCGGCGGAAAAGGAATGCGAATTGTTGAAAAGGAACGTGATTTAGAATCTCAAATGAATCGCGCCATTAGCGAAGCGATGTCCGCTTTTGGAGATGGTTCTGTTTTTATTGAAAAATATGTAAGCTCTCCAAGACATATAGAAATCCAAATCATGGCTGATAGTCATGGAAATGTCTTATACTTTTTCGAGCGAGAATGTAGCATACAAAGACGGCATCAAAAAGTGATTGAAGAAGCGCCATCTTCAATCCTAACCTCAGAATTAAGAAAAAAAATGGGTGAAGCCGCTGTAAAAGTCGCCAAATCATGCGATTATTTAGGTGCAGGAACCGTTGAGTTTTTATTAGATGCCCATCATAATTTCTATTTTTTAGAAATGAATACCAGATTGCAAGTAGAACATCCGGTTTCTGAAATTATTTGTCATGTTGATTTAGTCGAACTTCAAATACGGGTTGCTAAAGGTGAAGCACTACCCATGAAACAAGACGATATAAAAATTCACGGTCATGCCTTAGAACTTCGTGTATATGCGGAAGATCCATTCAATGATTTTTTGCCAAGCGTAGGCCATCTTCAAAGGTATAAATTACCCGTTGGAGAAGGTGTTCGGGTTGACAATGGTTTTGAAGAAGGCATGGATATTCCCATTTATTATGATCCCATGCTATCCAAACTAATTACTTTTGGCAAAACACGTGAGGAAGCCATTCAAATCATGATAAAGGCTATTGATGAGTTTCAGGTTGAAGGTGTTGAAACAACGTTGCCGTTTGGTAAATTTGTCTTTGAACATGAAGCCTTTAAATCGGGTAATTTTGATACCCATTTTGTAAAAAAATATTATTCCCCTAAGATTTTAAAGGAACAAACGGAAACTGAAGCAAAAATAGCGGCATTAATAGCTGTTAAACAATATCTGGAAGACCTGAAATTAGTAAGATTACCAAATCAATAATCTATGGATTCAAAAATAAACAAACTTAATGAGCAGATAGCTCTGGCGCATTTAGGCGGCGGACAAAAACGCATAGATACACAACACACCAAGAAAAAACTGACCGCAAGAGAACGTATCCATTATTTACTGGATGAAGGTTCTTTTGAAGAAATTGGAGTTTTGGTAACCCATAGAACTACGGATTTTGGTATGGATAAGGACATCTATTTTGGCGATGGTGTCGTTACGGGATACGGAACCATTAATGGCCGATTGATTTATGTTTATGCCCAAGATTTTACGGTTTTTGGTGGCTCATTATCTGAAACTCATGCCGAAAAAATATGTAAAATCATGGATTTGGCCGTAAAAGTTAGAGCGCCCATTATTGGTTTAAATGATTCTGGTGGTGCCAGGATTCAGGAAGGGGTACGTTCCCTTGGTGGCTATGCTGATATTTTTTTTAGAAATGTAAAAGCCTCAGGAGTAATTCCACAAATTTCTGCCATTATGGGGCCTTGTGCTGGTGGCGCCGTCTATTCGCCTGCCATGACAGATTTTACGCTTATGGTTGAAAATACCAGTTATATGTTTGTAACGGGTCCAAACGTGGTAAAAACCGTGACCAATGAAACAGTAACTTCTGAAGAATTAGGAGGCGCCCATACACATGCTTCAAAATCGGGCGTTGCTCATATAACCTCTGCAAATGATGTTGAATGTTTAGAAGACATTAAAAAATTACTAAGCTATTTACCTCAAAGTAATAAAGAAATCACTCAAAAACTATCCTTTAAACTAGAGGATGAAATAAGAGACGTTTTATCTGATATCATTCCTGATAATGCTAATAAACCTTATGATATGCATGAGGTTATAAAAGGCATTATTGATGAAGATTCTTTTTATGAAATCCATAAAAATTATGCCGAAAACATCCTGGTTGGTTTTTCAAGAATTGCAGGTAGAAGTGTTGGGATTATCGCCAATCAGCCCATGTATTTAGCGGGTGTTTTAGATGTGAATAGCTCTAAAAAAGCAGCTCGTTTTACACGGTTTTGTGATTGTTTTAATATTCCGTTGCTTGTTTTAGTGGATGTGCCAGGGTTTTTACCAGGAACCGATCAAGAATGGAACGGCATTATTGTTCATGGAGCCAAACTGTTGTATGCCTTAAGCGAAGCTACTGTGCCACGTATAACGGTTATTACCAGAAAAGCCTATGGCGGTGCTTATGATGTTATGAATTCAAAACATATTGGAGCCGACATGAATTTTGCGTGGCCAAGTGCTGAAATTGCTGTTATGGGAGCTAAAGGAGCCAGTGAAATTATTTTTAGAAATGACATAGCTTCCGCTAAAAATCCAGAGAAAAAACTAGCAGAAAAAGAAGCTGAATACGCTGAAAAGTTTGCAAATCCGTATCAAGCAACTCAAAGAGGCTTTATTGATGAAGTTATTTTACCAAAAGATACAAGACGAAAATTAATTAAAGCGTTTGCTATGCTTGAAAATAAAATGGTTGAAAAACCAGACAGAAAACATGGAAATATTCCTCTTTAAGTTAATGTGAATATTTGAGAGTTAAACATAAAAGATTCTTGCCAGCGCTCAAATCGTTGGTCAAATTTTGATGAGAATATTAAATACTGGCATTTTTCTATGCTTTCAGGTGTTCTTGCTACTTCGGCAAAATGGTTGCTTCTAAATAAAAACTCTGCATCTTCAACAATGAACATTTGCAGGCTATTTAAATTAATGCCATTTAAATAAAAAACCTGATTCAGTCGTTTTGGCGTAGCAATAACAATATCAGCTCCTAAATATAATTCTTCACGCTGTAATTCAATATTATACTCGTCATACAATAAATACATTCGCAAATCTGTTCCTTTTAAAAACGGCTTAAATTCGTCTGCTAACTGGTTGGCTGCTTCTTTGTCTTTTACAAAAATAAGCGCTCTTGGAGCATCTTCAAAAGCACTGCCATTTAATTTTTGAATGACACTCAAAATGATACTTGTGGTTTTTCCTGAACCTTTAGGAGCTATACAAAACATATTAATACCACCTTTTATTTTAGATAAAATCTGTTTTTGTAATGGTAACATGGAAACCAACCCTTTTTCTAAAAGGGTTTCTTTTAAGGGTTCAATAATTTTTTTAAAAGACATGGCTTTTTTGGAATTTTAAACAAAGATATGTTTTTAAAAAATGATAATGATGCCCACAAAAAAAGCGTTCAATTTTTGAACGCTTTAATGCTACTAACCCATCAGTAAATTTATAAGGCATTTTCAATAATCTCTTGAACAACTTCTGGGTTTAATAAGGTAGAAGTATCTCCCAAGTTATTGAAATCATTACAGGCTATTTTTCGTAAAATACGTCTCATAATCTTACCGCTTCTTGTTTTTGGCAATCCGCTAGTAAATTGAATTTTATCGAGTTTAGCAATAGGCCCAATATGTTCTGTGATAATTTGATTGATCTCAATACGTAAATTAGTATGGTCTCTTCCTTCACCTGTTTCCTTTAAAATAACATATCCGTATAAAGCATTTCCTTTAATATCATGTGGAAATCCTACAATAGCAGATTCTGCTACTGCAGGATGCTCATTGATAGCATCTTCAATAGGTGCCGTACCTAAATTATGTCCAGAAACGATAATAACATCATCGACTCTACCTGTTATTCTATAATACCCTACTTCATCTCGCAATGCACCATCTCCAGTAAAATACTTGTTTTCAAAAGCTGAAAAGTAAGTGTCTTTATAACGCTGGTGATCTCCCCAAATAGTTCTGGCAATAGATGGCCATGGAAACTTAATGCATAGTCTGCCATCAACCTGATTTCCTTTAATTTCTTGACCATTTTCATCCATTAAAGCTGGCTGAATGCCAATAAATGGCAGGGTTGCATAGGTTGGTTTGGTGGGTGTTACAAAAGGAATTGGCGTTATCATAATACCACCGGTTTCTGTTTGCCACCAGGTATCTACAATGGGGCTTTTTTTCTTTCCAATAATGTCGTTATACCAATGCCAAGCTTCTTCATTGATAGGTTCTCCAACAGAACCTAAGACTTTTAATGACGATAAATCTTGACTTTCTGGAAATGAAATATTTTGTTTGGCCAAAGCTCTAATGGCTGTTGGGGCTGTATAAAACTGGTTAATTTTATGCTTAGCTATGATTTCCCAAAAGCGACCAAAATCAGGGTAATGCGGAACACCTTCAAACATAACCGTTGTTGCACCATTTGCTAATGGACCATATACTATATAACTATGTCCAGTAATCCAACCAATATCTGCTGTACACCAATAAATATCTTCGTCTTTATATTGAAATACATTTTTAAAGGTATAAGCCGTATAGACCATATAACCTGCAGTAGTATGAACCATGCCTTTTGGTTTTCCAGTGGAACCAGACGTGTAGAGTATGAAAAGAGGATCTTCTGCATCCATAATTTCTGGTGGGCATTCTCCTGAGGCCTCATTTAATAACGGTTGTAACCAAATATCTCTACCTGTTTTCATGGTAACCTCTGTATTGGTTCTGTTAACAACCAAAACAGTCTCTACACATGGACATTGCAATAAAGCTTCATCAACAATACCTTTTAAATCTATAGATTTAGAACCTCTATACGAACCATCTGAAGCAATGACAAATTTACATTCGCTATCATTAATTCTTGTTGATAAGGCTTTTGATGAGAAACCAGCAAATACAACAGAATGAATGGCACCAATTCTTGCGCAAGCTAATAAAGCAAACACTAATTCAGGAATCATTGGCAGATAGATACAAACACGATCTCCTTTTTTAACACCTTGTTCTTTTAAAACATTAGACATTTTACAAACACGTTCATAGAGATCATTATAACTAATATGTTGAGCATCTTCATCTGGGCTATTGGGTTCAAAAATAATGGCTGTTTTATCTCCTTTCGTTCTTAAATGCCTATCAATACAATTTTCGGTAATGTTTAGTTTAGCACCTTCAAACCATTTGATTTCTGGTTTCCTGAAATCCCAACTCAAAACATTATGCCATTTTTTTCGCCACATAAAGTGTTCTTCTGCCACTTCTGACCAAAAGCTTTCTGGGTCTCTGATTGATTTTCTGTAAACTTGATAGTACTCTTCTAAATGTTTTATATGATAATTACTCATGTTAGTTAGTTTTTAATGTTTTCCTACTTTATGTGTTTTTAGCTTGTGTGTTATTTCGTCAATAATCAACGGATCATCAATGGTTGATGGTATGGTAAATGGTTCGTTATCTGCAATACTTCGCAATAGTTTTCGAAGTATTTTTCCAGATCTCGTTTTTGGTAACCTATCAACAATAATGACCTGTTTTAATGAAGCCACGGCGCCTATTTTTTTTCTTATATTTTGAACGACTTCGTCTTGGATTACAGATTCGGCAATTTCGTTTCCAAATTTAGTCACCGCTAAGGCTAAAGGAATCTGTCCTTTAAGATCGTCATGAATTCCAATGACTGCACATTCAGCCACGGATGCATGAGATGCCACGACCTCTTCCATTTCAGCTGTTGATAATCGGTGTCCGGCAACATTGATAACATCATCTACTCTTCCTGTGATATAAACATAGCCGTCTTTGTCTTTATATCCGCCATCACCCGAAAAATAATAGCCTGAAAAACGCTCTAAATAACCAGCAACAAAACGCTCTGGATTACCCCAAATATTCATTAGATTGCCTGGAGGCAAGGGCAGTTTCACGACTACAAAACCTTCGGTTCCTTCAGGAACAACTTCCCCAAGATCATTTAAAATTTGGATATCATAGCCACAAACCGGGAATGTTGCAGAACCTGGTTTTACTTTCGCCAATTCTACACCAACCATATTGGCCAACATAGGCCAGCCTGATTCTGTTTGCCACCAATGGTCTATTACAGGAACTTTTAATTTTTCTTCAGCCCATTTTAGGGTTGACACATCACAGCGTTCGCCTGCTAAAAATTGATATTTTAATTTTGAAATATCATACTCTTTTAAAAAATTTCCATTGGGATCTTCTTTTTTAATAGCTCTAATAGCTGTTGGTGCAGTAAACATTACTTTCACCTTGTACTCTTCTATGATACGCCAAAAGGTTGATGCATCGGGGGTTTTAACCGGTTTTCCTTCAAATAAAATGGTTGTATTTCTATTTATAAGAGGTCCATACACGATATAGCTATGCCCTACTACCCAACCCACATCACTTGCTGCCCAATACACATCGCCCTGTTCTACGCCATAAATATATTTCATAGAAAACTTTAAAGCGGTTGCATATCCACCAGAATCTCTTATGATGCCTTTAGGTTTACCGGTGGTACCAGAGGTATATAAAATGTACGATGGATGTGTGGATTCCAGTGCAACTGGGTCTGCTGGTGTTGCAGTACTTACTGCCTTAACATAATCAATATCATAGGGTTTTCCTGGAGTATCAGCCCCTAAATGTCTTTGGTAAATAATGACACTACTTGGCTTATGCTCGGCCAATTTAATGGCTTCATCCACAAAAGGTTTGTAAGGTAGGATTCTGTCTATTTCTATCCCACTAGAAGCTGTTAAAATCAATCGAGGTTTACAATCATCAATTCTAATAGCTAACTCATTGGGAGCAAATCCTCCAAAAACCACGGAGTGTATCACACCTATTCTGGCACAAGCTAGCATGGAATAAACAGCTTGTGGAATCATTGGCATATAAATAATAGCGGTATCGCCTTTTTTTAAACCAATTTCTTTAAGTGCACCTGCTAATTTTGACACCTCTTTGTGCAACCTATTGTAGGTAATAATTTCTTTTGAATTGGTTACTGGCGAATCATAAATAATGGCATTTTGTCTGCCAAAACCATCTTCAATGTGCTTATCTATACATAAATAGCTTAGATTTAGCTTGCCATCTTCAAACCATTGATAATGCCCATCATCATTTTTTGTAAGAATGTTTTCTGGGTCTTTATACCATGATAACTTTTGTGCCTGCTGTTTCCAGAATGCTTCAGGATTGTTTAGGCTTTGGCTGTAAAACTCTTGATAGGTCATGATTTGTGTTTTTTAGTATTAAATAGACCAAACCAATTTGGATTTAAAATCTTTAATTTGATTAATGCCCAAATAATAACTATAAAAGAAGCTCCCATAACCACGGAGTTTAAAAAACTTACTTCGGAACTATTTTCTAGTTTAAAACGAAAGTATAAGGTAACAACAGCATAGATACTTATCAAAATATCTGACGCCAAAGGATTTAATTGAAATTTCATATGGACTCACTTAAATTAAACAATGGTTGTTTGCACACAAAACCATAATTAATTTAGTAGTTCAAGTATTTCTGAAACTATTTTTTTTAATGAAAACGGCTTTGTTAAATACTTGTCTGCTCCTAGTTTTAAGCCTTTTTCAATATCTGAAGCTTTATTTTTGGCCGTTAAAAACACCACTTTGGTTTGTTTTAAACGGTCTTGGTTTTTAATATACTGTAAAGTTTGATATCCGTCAACATTGGGCATCATAATATCCAACAATACAACATCTGGAGAATTATTTTCTAATATATGCAATGCTTCTTTTCCATCTCTGGCTATATACACTTCAAAATCTTGCTTTTTAAAGGTGTATTCAAGAGTCATGACTATATTTGGTTCATCATCAACAATTAAAATTTTCTTCTTCATATAAACTAGTACAAGTTACATAAAAGGCAGCTTAAAAACAAAGGTTGCTCCATTTTTATTGCTTTTTTTAGCCCAAATTTTACCATGATGTTGTTCTAGTATTTGTTTACAAATGGCTAAACCTAATCCACTACCATGGGGTTTGATGGTATTTTGATTTTTTGATTGATAAAACTTGTCAAAAATATACTCAAAATCCTCGTCCGGAATGCCTTTTCCATTGTCAATTACATATACTTCAACAAAATTGTTTATCATTTTATATTCAATAGTAATTTTTCCTTTATTTGGTTCTGTAAACTTTAATGCGTTTGATAGTAAATTGGTTAGCACTTGCACAATTCTATCTTCATCATAAGAAAAAACAAAATCCACTAAATTATCATTTATAATAGCAATGCCTTTGTTAATGGCCAATTGCTGAACACTTGAAATAGCCTGTTTTATAGTTATTTTGATGTTGTTTTGTTTAATATTCAATTCATGTTTCCCTTTTGAAAGTTTCTCAAAATCCAGAATATTGTTTATAAGTCTAGAAAGTCTATCAGAATCATTTAGCATATTACTTAAAAATTGTGCCTTGATTTCTGAAGGCATGTCATTATCTTCATCCATTAACAATTCTGTAGAAGCTCTAATTCCTGTGATGGGCGTTTTTAATTCATGGGCAACCGTATCTAAAAATTCATCCTTTTGTTTGTCTTTACTAATAAGTTCTTCGTTAGCCTGCTTTAACTTTAGGGCTAGATTGGACAACTCCTCAGATTTTTCACGCAGTATCTTATTATTGGCTATGGTTTCTTTTGATTCTTCTAATATTTTTAAAACTTCAATCAAACTAATTTGCTCTTCCTTAACAACACTGGCTATTAAAATTTTTGCAGAAGCGCTACCAATACTACCGGTAAGCAGTTTTTCTGAAAAGTTAATCAATCTTGCATCGGCCATTTGTGTATTAGGTGGTATTTTATACTTTAAAAAAAACAGGTTTAAGGCGCGTTGAGCCCTTTCTTCTCCTAAAAATTTATTTAAAACATTTTTTATATCGGATACATAGGCTTCACCCTTCCATACTAAGGCGCTGTCTTGTAAAGACGAATAGTTTCTGCTATCCACAAACATCTCAGCATAATTCCGTTCACGGTAATTTCCTTTTGACGTTAATGAAAAAATTAAATAACATAAAACGTTTGCAGACATACTCCAAAAAAAGGCATGTGCAGGTGGTGATAAAAAATCAATTCCGAATAATGCATAGGGTTTTAAGGCTGCTATGTTAAATAAGCCATGATCTGTAAAATCATGAATGCCAGTAAAAGCCTCTATGGTAAAAGGCAATACCAGTGTATAAACCGTTATAAAAAAACCTACCAAAATACCAATTATAGAAGCTTTGGAAGAACCTCTATTCCAGAATAATCCTACAAAAAACGAAGGTGCCAATTGCGAAATTATTACAAATGACATTAAGCCGATAGAATACAATGATAGCTCAATTGAAAAATTAATATAAAAAATATACGCGGTAATGATGATAATAAAAATTGAAATACGTCGGATATTTTTTATATACTTTGAGTTTTTTTCCGGTTGTCCTTTTATGAATTTATCCAAAAAACCATAAGGAATTATTAGGTTATTACTGACCATGGTTGATAATGCCAGAGTTGACACAACAACCATGGAAATCACCGCTGAAAATCCACCCAAAAACACTAAAAGTGCTAAAAACACATGGTTGTTTTGAAGTGGCAGTAATAAGGTGAAATATTCCGCATTAACAGAATTTCCGAAGCTTAGCTTTCCTCCCCAAGCTATAAAAATCACAAAAATATTGAACAATAATAAATACAATGGAAACATCCAGATGGCTTGTTTTAAATATTTCTCTCTAGTATTTTCAATAACAGAAAGCTGAAATTGCCTGGGCAATAAAAAAATGGCTATAAAAGAAATCATCATCATAAAAAACCAATCAAATCCGGCTTCTAATCCGTTTATTTTTGTTAAACTTTCGAAATTTGGCGTTAAAGAAATTTTATTATAAATATCTGAAGTTCCATCAAATAGAAAATAGGTTACGTAAATACCGATGATTAAGAAAAACAATAATTTTAAAATGGATTCAAATGCTACTGAAACCACGATACCACGATGTTTTTCTGAAGCATCGGAAGTTTGAGTTCCAAAAAAAGTTGCAAAAAGAGCTAATAACACAGCAATATAAAAAGTGGAATCATCAAAAATATTAGTAGACATATAACTGGTTTCATACGTCATAATCTCAAATGTTTCAGAAATTGCTTTAAGTTGTAATGAGATATAAGGCACTATTCCAAAAACACATATCACTGTAATTAATGCTCCTAAAAAGCGATTGTTTCCATATCTAAGGGATACAAAATCTGCAATGGAAGAAATTTTATGCTGTTTAGAAATTCGGATTATTTTTCTTAAAACAACAATCCATAAAGGCGTTGCTATTACCGGGCCTAAGTAAATAGGCAGAAAGCTTATTCCTGAATTTGCTGCTATTCCAACACTTCCATAATAGGTCCATGCAGAACAATAAACCGCTAATGAAAGTGTATAAACAAACGGATTGTTTACCCACTTACTTTTAGCGTTTTTTTCAGCATAAAAAGCGATGTAAAACAGAATCGCTAAATAACAGATAATAATACTTATTAGTGCATAATTACTCATAATGCCTCTTTAAAACGATATAAGAAATAACCACAGATAATAACCAAATTGAAAATATTGAAAAATAAAATATAGGTATTCCAAAAACATCTCCATCCAAATTAAAAACCAGCACAAATGGCAGGTTAAATAACAGAAACAAGCTTATAGAAAGTACAATCAGCTTTTGTTCGTGACGCTTTTTCATGAAACAGATTAAATATTGCTTTTAAATGTATGAAAAAAAACAGTATCGCAAATACATGCAATACTGTTTATATAACCAACCAAAAGGCTATTAATGACCAGTTGCTTCTCCAGCACCACTGGGTATTCTAATACTTTCAACGATTTCTTGAACATGGATTGGTGGCGCTGCGGTTAATCTTGAAACAACCACAGAAACGATGACATTTAAAATCATGGCTACCGTACCAAATCCTTCAGGCGAAGTACTAAACCACCATTCACTTGCCGGTCTAGCATCCATAACTCCAATGAGTCCTGTTTTATAACGAATCATGTAAAACATCATTAAAGTTATGCCTACGATCATCCCTGAAATGGCACCTTCTTTATTCATTCTCTTATCAAAAATCCCTAAAATAATTGCTGGAAAAAATGATGCTGCTGCTAAACCAAATGCCAATGCCACAACTGCGGCAACAAAGCCTGGTGGATAAATTCCAAAAATACCAGCGATAATGATGGCTACTAAAATGGCAATACGGGCTGCCATTAACTCGCCTTTTTCAGAAATATTTGGCTTGATTTGTTTTTTAATCAAATCATGTGAAATTGAGGTAGAAATGACCAATAATAAACCTGCTGCAGTTGATAAAGCTGCTGCCAATCCACCGGCAGCAACTAATGCAATGACCCAGTTAGGTAAATTAGCAATCTCAGGATTTGCTAATACCATAATATCTCTGTCAACATACAATTCATTAGTATCTTCAGTTGCATTTGAGATTAAACGCTCACCATAAAGACCTCTTTCATTGGTATATGCTGGTTTTCCCTTAGTTGATGCACCTTCTACATATTGAATTTTACCATCACCGTTTTTATCGCTCCAAGCTATTAACCCAGTATTTTCCCAATTTTTAAACCATTCTGGAATAGAAGTATATTCTTTATCACTTACGGTCTCAATAAGATTAGTTCTTGAAAACACTGCAATAGCAGGTGCTGTGGAATATAATATGGCAATAAACAATAAGGCCAAACCTGCAGATTTTCTTGCATCTTTTACTTTGGGTACGGTAAAGAATCTTACAATAACATGAGGCAATCCTGCTGTACCAACCATTAAAGCTAAGGTAATTGCAAAAACATCCCAAGTAGATTTAGTTCCACTAGTATATTCTTTAAAGCCTAATTGTGTATGAAGTGTATCTAACTTATCCAATAAATAAACTCCATCATGTGTTTTGCTTCCCATTCCTAATTGAGGAATTGGATTTCCTGTCATTTGTAAAGAAATAAATATGGCTGGAACCATAAATGCAAAAATCAAAACACAATATTGAGCAACTTGAGTATAGGTGATCCCTTTCATACCGCCTAAAAAGGCAAAAACAAGAACCACTGCCATTCCTATAATTACTCCTAAATTAATATCAACTTGTAAGAATTGCGAAAAAACAATCCCAACACCACGCATTTGTCCAGCTACATAAGTAAAAGAAACAATTAATGCGCAAATAACGGCCACTGTTCTTGCTGTATTTGAATAATATCTGTCTCCAATAAAATCAGGCACCGTAAACTTTCCAAATTTTCTTAAATAAGGTGCCAAAAGTAAGGCTAACAGTACATAACCGCCTGTCCATCCCATTAGATAAACCGAGCCATCATAACCTGCAAATGAAATAATTCCCGCCATACTTATAAAAGAAGCGGCACTCATCCAGTCAGCCGCAGTAGCCATGCCATTGGCTAATGGTGAAACACCTCCACCGGCAACATAGAATTCTTTAGTTGAACCTGCTCTGGCCCAAATTGCGATTCCAAAATAAAGGGCGAAAGTAACCCCTACTAATATCCATGTCCATGTTTGTACACTCATAATTTTTATTTTTTTAGTTAAGGGTTACTCGTCGAAACCGAATTTTTTATCTAGTTTGTTCATCAATCTTACGTAAACGAAAATAAGAACGACGAATACGTATATTGAGCCTTGTTGTGCGAACCAAAATCCAAGTTTGAATCCACCTAATTTTATATTATTCAATTCATCTTTAAATAATATCCCTGCTCCATAAGAAACTAAAAACCAAATGGTTAATAATATTACCAAATAGGTTAAGTTTTGTTTCCAATAAGCTGTTGCATGTTTTTGTTTTTCACTCATTATCGTTAAGTTTTATAGATATATCATGGCTTGAATTGTTAAAGTTCCTGTTGTTGAACTTCCAAATTTTTGGTTTTGATATTCTAAGGTTAATTTTGAATTGTGACCACTGAAGTAGGCATTAGTTCCAAGCCCGAAAATGTTTCTATTGTCACTAACGGCATCGTAAGAATTTGAAGCATAAGAAATGTAAGGCTGAAATCTTGTTTTGGTTTTATCTCCTGGAATAACATATCCTAGATGACCGTAAACCATGCTTCCGGTACCATAAGCACTAAACAAATAATCTTTGCCATAATCGTTGTTTTGATAGGTGGCATAAGCTGTAATAGCACTGCCATCGTCTCCCAAAGGGGCATCATAAAAAGCATCAACCGCTAAAAGGCTAACATCTTCTCCTTTAAAATCGCCATTAGCATCTCTAATGACAGAACCACTAGGATGAATAAAAAAACCTGCGCCAACATTAAAAATTTTCTTTCCACCTAAATAACTTCCCACTTTAAATGGTAAAAAATTTGACTCTTGGTCTAGAAAATTATATTCAAAATAACCTGCATAGGCTTTTCCGGCATCTTTGGACCCTATGAGACGTTTACCCCCATAGACAGCTGGACCACCAGCAACAGGATCTCTAGCATCCAATCCATTGATTATGGCATCATTAATAGCTACTCGATACTCAAACTTTCCAAAATTTCCTTTAGCAAAAACACCAATGTGTCGGGCAAACTGATCTGTTAACCCAATGGTAGACCATGATTGACGATTGTTATCAAGAGTCATCATGTTTAAAGTGCTTTGGTTATTAAGTCTAGAAATACCATTAAAATAATGCAATCCCCCACCAATGGCGTGATTTTTTCCTAAACTGTATTGTGCCCATACATCATGAAAAAAGAGTTGTGAACCATCTCCTTTTCCAACCGGACTTAAAGTAGCACTATTAAGACTATTGAGTCCAAAATGTGTTAAAATTAAAAATTTGTCATTGATTTGTGCATACATTAAAACTCTTGCACGTCTTAAATTGAAATTCAATTTGCTCGATTCCGCGGGAACATCATCACTATAGCTGGCCTGAACTTGGGCCCATGAAATGATCCTGAAATATTTTTTACCATCTTCATCAAGTTTCACCTTCAATCCGCCATTGTAATCGGGCGAACCTTGTGAAAACACTAACTGAAAGAGGCATAAAAATAACCCTAACAATACGTTGTTCTTTTTTCTCATAAATTTTTGAATGATTAGTTAATCAATTGGTTTTGTGTGCCATGCTAATCTGCAAAAAAGTAATAGTTAAAAAAAAATCAATATATCTTTATGTTAATTTTATATAGTTAATCTCTAAATCGTTCCCATTTTATAAGCATAAACTTATCTCCCAATTCCGTTACTACCACACCAGCGCCAGATAAGTTTTTAGTGTTTTGGAAGTAATTTGACAACTCTGTAGCACTTAGTATTTTATAGGTTGGATGATAGTTTGAACCTAAGGGTCTTTTAATGTTATACTTCTTAACCCAGTTCATGATACTTACGTGCGAAATTCCTAAAATACGCTCAATTTCCCGGTAGGTTAGCCCTTCTAAATATAACTGCAATGCTTTATTAACATAATAATCATCTATTTTTTTTCCCACTTTATTCACCGAGAAAAAATAGGCGCAAGATTTGCATTTATAACGCTGCCTGTTATTTATTATTCCGCTCTTAATATAAGTGCTTGAACCACAATTTGGACATAGATCAATAGTCATATATATTATTTTAGCATAAATATATTAATTTAGCACTAAATTTAAAAAATATTTATAGTTTAAATGAATAGGTAAGAAATCATACATAGAAGTTTTAAAGATATTTTGACTTATATAATTTAAACGCTTTTAATGTATGAGGCGCCAAAATAATCGTTCCAATCATGGTTGGAATCGCCATTAAAGCAAAAGCACTGTCTATTAAGTTTAGCATCAAATTTAATGATGTTGTAGTTCCTAATATAATACTGGCTATATAAACATAATGGTAATAATGTTTATTATGATCTCCAAATAAGAATGACATGCACTTGGTTCCATAGTACGAATATGAAAACAATGAAGAAATACTAAAGGTTGCAATGCATAGCAACAACATATATTTTCCATAAAATGGAATGGCATTTTCAAAGGCACTAGCTGTTAAAGAAACCCCATTAGAATCACTTGTTTGCCATACGCCTGTAACCAGGAATAGCCAAAGCTGTAAGTGTACAAATAAAAAGAGTGTCAATGGCAGGACCAAACATAGCAACCAATCCTTCTCTAATAGGTTCGTTGGTTTTTGCCGCACCATGAGCCATGGGAGCTGTTCCAATGCCAGCTTCATTAGAGAAAGCGCCTCTTCTAATTCCTAAAAGAATCAATCCTCCCAAAACACCTCCTAAAAATGTATCTCCTTTATAATGATAGGCATTAAATGCTTCTGTAACCATTAAAGATAAATATTTAGGCACTTGATCTCTGTATATCACTAAAATGATAATGACCATAAAAAAGTAAAGTAACACCATGGTTGGAACAAGCTTGGAAGCCGTAATGCTTATTCGCTTTATTCCTCCAAAAATAACTATGGAAGTCACAAAAACCAATAGGAATCCTATGATCAAGTTTGACATAAAGGTTACTTCAATATTATTTGGTATCAACAAGACGTCATTAATTGCCTGTTTAAGTTGATTTACATTAAAAACTGGCAAGGCCCCTACCAATCCACAAACACTAAAAAAGGATGCTAAAGGTTTCCATGATTTTCCTAAACCTTCCACAATAAAATACATGGGGCCCCCTTGCACATTTCCGGCACTGTCTTTTCCTCTAAACATGATGGACAATGAACAAGTAAAAAACTTGGTCACCATGCCAATGATAGCGCTAACCCACATCCAAAACATGGCCCCTGGCCCACCAATACCTATCGCTACCGCAACTCCGGCGATATTCCCCATTCCAATGGTTGAAGATAAGGCTGTTGTTAGAGCTTGAAAATGGGTAATCTCTCCTTTATCAAGTTTATTGTCGTATGCACCCATTAAGACTTTTAAAGCATGACCCAAATATCTAAAAGGCATTAATCTGGAAATCACTAATAAATATAATCCACCACCAATAAGTAAAATTACCAAGGGCAAACCCCATATGAAGGAGGCAAAATCTGCTATAATATTATTGATAGATGTCATAAATATTTGCTACAAGTTGCATACTAATATATTACATTTGGTTTATTAAGATATCTTTGTTTTTAAATATTTAGTTTATATTTATTCTCGATAAACCAGCTTTAATTGAATACTAACCGATTATATTTTATTGATGCCGTAAGAGCCTTTGCCATTTTAATGATGTTACAAGGGCATTTTATTGATACTTTATTAGATCCAATCTATAGGGACACATCGCAACAAGTTTACAAATTATGGTCGTACTTTAGAGGTATTACAGCTCCAACTTTTTTTACCATCTCTGGATTGGTGTTTGCCTATTTGTTATTGCGTGCCTATGCCAAAGGCGATGATTTACCCAGAATAAAAAAAGGGTTATTTAGAGGCTCATTACTCATAGTTATTGGATATAGCCTTCGTGTTAACTTAGTGAGTTGGTTTCAAGGTTATTTTGATACATATTTTTTGGTGATTGATGTTTTACAATGCATTGGATTGTCTCTTATTTTTTTAATAGGATTACATATGCTTTTAAAAAAACATAGCTATGTTTTCTCTATAGTTTTATTTATTATAGGATGTTTATGTTTTATAACCGAACCTTTATATAGAAATTTGATAATAACAAACATCCCTCTTTTTTTTGCTAATTATATGACCACAGTCAATGGTTCTGTCTTTACTATTTTACCTTGGTTTGGCTATGCAGCTTTTGGTGCATTTTTATCGACTATTTTTTTTAGGCATGCTCATAGAAATCTCTTTAAAGTGTTTACCATCATAACTTTTTTTGTGATTGGCTATTTTCTCATTTATCATTCTTCTTGGTTTTTAAAAGAACTATATTATTTAACAGATATAGAATTACTTTTTCTAAGCGCCGATTATAACTACCTGTTTACACGTTTGGGCAACGTATTGGTTCTTTTTGGGGTATTTTATTCATTTGAACACTTTTTAAAACAATCATTAATCGCCCGTATTGGAGAAAAAACACTATCAATATATGTGATCCATTTTATCATCCTTTTTGGAAGTTTTACAGGTGTTGGTTTAAAACGATTTTATAATGCATCTTTAAACCCAACCGAAGCGATTATTGGAGCTTTAATGTTTATTGTTGTTGTTAGCCTTATTTCATTTTATTATGCCAGAACCAACCATTTTGTTTATAATCTTGCACGAAAATTAGTGGAGCGTTTTAAAAAATA
>PFKE01000163.1 GCA_002784145.1 Flavobacteriaceae bacterium CG_4_10_14_3_um_filter_33_47
TTTATTTAAAAATTATTTTAAATAAAGTGAGTTCGAGATAATCAAGAGTATAATAAGTGTAAATAAATTACTTATGTTTTTTATGTCAGGAGCACAGTCGGAACCTATATAAGTTATCGATTTTAATAACCTTTACACTGCGCTCAAGGCAACAATCTTTATTAATTGGGGTTTATGCTTAAAGATAGAATTGTTTTTAAATTGAACTTACGATAAAATTTTAAAAAGACCTTTCGGCTTTGTTTAACCTTTAAAACCTGACTTTATAAATTGTCAATAAAAATCAAATATGAACAAAAAAATCGCCTAAAAACACTTTTTTTTAGACGATTTTTTTTATTTTATTGGATTTCTAGCAATGCTCATTAAAAGCATCCACCAGGTTTTCAGCAATTATTTCTGCTGGCCTACCTTCAATATGATGGCGTTCTAACATGTGCACCAATTCACCATCTTTAAATAATGCTATGCTGGGAGAGCTTGGGGGAAACGGTACCATATGTCGTCTAGCCTGATCTACTGCGCCCTTATCAACACCTGCAAAAACCGTCACGATATGGTCTGGTCTTTTAGGATTTTGTAAACTCAATCTTGCTCCTGGACGCGCATTAGCTGCTGCACAGCCACAAACCGAATTAACTACAACCAAGGTAGTGCCTTTTTGAGCTAAAGCAACATCAACAGCTTCGGCGGTATGTAATTCTTCAAAACCAACATTGGTTAAATCTTCACGCATGGGTTTTACTAATTCTGCTGGATACATATTTTTAAATTTTAAAAATTAACAATTTTATTTACCACAAAGTTAATCAAAAATCATACAATAATGGGTATGGCGTTTCCTTATGGCATTTTTTATGCCATAAGGTCAGGCTGTCCGCTATATCTTTTTTGCTTCTAATGGCAAAAAAGGATGCCGCTACCATCCTTAACGCGGGTTTGCCTCAAGTAATTTCATAAATTTAAGGCTTTACTTTATTTAACAACAGATCTATTTTTAAAACAATGAATTTATATGTAGGTTTGAGGTGGTTTTATAAAGCGTAAAAAGCATGAGTTTTTCAAAATGGATTGGAGCTGCCTTAGGATGGTCATTTGGCGGGCCTATTGGAGCTATTTTAGGATTGGCACTAGGAAGCGTGATTGATGGCATGTCAAAAGGAACTGCAAATACGGTTTACAGAGAACAATCGCCACCCTTACAAACGCAACCGGGCGATTTTGAGGTCAGTCTTCTTATTTTAGCGTCTATTGTCATTAAAGCAGACGGAAAACAAGATCATAGAGAATTAGATTATGTGCGCCAACAGTTTGTTGGTATGTATGGTAAAGAACGAGCCAACCATGCTTTCAGACTATTTAAAGAAATCAACAAGCAAAAAAACATTTCTACCACGCAAGTCTGTTTGCAAATTAGACAAATGATGCAACATGCCTCACGCTTGCAACTCATTCATTTTTTATTTGGAATAGCAAAGGCTGATGGGCAAGTAACCCAAGATGAGATTAACCAAATACATACCATAGCAGGCTATTTAGGAATTAATGCTAAAGACTACGAAAGTATTAAAGCCATGTTTTATGAAAGTACTGATAACGCTTATAAAATACTGGAGATTGATAAATCCGCGACCAATGATGATATTAAGAAAGCTTACAGAACGATGGCCAAAAAATACCATCCTGATAAAGTCATTCATTTAGGAAAAGAACACCAACAAGGAGCCGAAGAAAAATTTAGGCAAGTGCAAGCAGCTTATGAAAAATTACAAAAAGAACGTGGGTTTTAGTAACTTTCAAAAACCAAAGTCGATATATCCTTCCCAACATTTATCTCTACGGTTCTACCCAAAATCATAGCGCGATTATCTTTTTCATGGCCTGCTGGCATATTAAAGGCAATCGGGAAATTGTATTCAGCTAAGGCATCTAAAATAAGTTGCTGTACAGAGCTTCCCCAAAGGGTAGTATTTTTGCGTATTTTAGAAATATCGCCAACAATAAGCCCTTTACAATCATTAAAATAACCGGCACGCTTTAAACTCTGCAACATCCGGTCAATACTATATTCATATTCACCAATTTCTTCAATAAACAATATTTTACCAGACGTATCAATACTGGTGTTAGACCCTAACATACTATATAAAATAGATAGATTGCCACCAACAAGAGGTGCACAAACGTTTCCTGGTTTATTGTATTTAGAGCCTTTAAGCGTGTAGGCTAAAGGCTTGCCAAAAATGGCAGTATTAAAGGTTGAAATGGTTTCTTTAATTTTTTCAGCCCCATCTTGTAAACTGGTGCACATCATGGCATGAATGCTCTCAACACCTTCATTATGTATTTGATTATGCAAGGCAGTAATATCACTATAACCAATAATCCATTTAGGATGTTCTTTAAATGTTGTAAAGTCTAAGGCATCTAATATTCTAACCGTTCCATAACCGCCTCTTGCGCACCAAATGGCTTTTATATTTGGATTGTTTAAAGCGTTTTGAAAATCTTCAGAACGTTCAGCATCAGTTCCTGCAAAATGGTTATTCTGATTGAACACATGTTTTCCAACCACGACTTCTAGCTCCCAACTTTTTAGCAATGCTATGGCTTTTTCAATCTCTAAAGTTCGATTTTTTAAAACGCCTGAAGGTGCTACAATAGCAACCGTATCGCCTGCTTTTAAATATGGAGGTTGTATCAAGGTTATGGGTTTTTTTTGCATCATGTTATCTTGTGCTAGACTAGTTGTTTTTCCTAAGAAAAAAACAACGCATAGTAAACTTAATTTAAGTAGGTTTTTCGACATAATGTAAATGTACATTTTTTTTCTAAATCGCTGCTTAATTGATTACTTTTGTGGCTTGTTAAAAAGTAACGTCATTACGAGGAGAGAAGTGAGGTGGTAATCTTTCTAAATTTAACAGATTGCCACAATTTTTTATCAAAAATTTCGAAATGACGATTTAATTCAAATGTTATAATGAACAAACCAAAACGATACACTATTACAGCAGCATTGCCATATACCAATGGCCCAATTCATATTGGCCATTTAGCAGGCGTTTATGTGCCAGCCGATATTTATGCACGCTATTTACGTTTAACTGGTAATGATGTCGCTTTTATTTGTGGAAGTGATGAGCATGGTGTTCCTATAACCATTAAAGCAAAAAAAGAAGGGGTTTCTCCTCAAAATATTGTAGATAAATATCATGCCATTATTAAGAAATCGTTTGAAAACTTTGGAATTTCCTTTGATAATTATTCTCGTACTTCAGCTAAAATTCACCACGAAACGGCTTCAGAATTTTTTAAAACTTTATATGATAAAGGCGAATTTATTGAAGAAATTACCGAGCAATTATACGATGAGGCTGCTAATCAATTTTTAGCCGATAGATTTGTAACCGGAACTTGCCCAAAATGTGGTAATGAAGAGGCTTATGGCGACCAATGTGAAAAATGTGGTAGTAGTTTAAACGCCACCGATTTAATCAATCCTAAATCGGCCATAACAGGTAATGTGCCTACTTTAAAAGAAACCAAACATTGGTATTTACCTTTAGATAAACATGAGAGTTTTTTAAAAGAATGGATTTTAAATGGTCACAAAAAAGATTGGAAACCCAACGTATATGGACAAGTAAAATCTTGGATTGATGATGGTTTACGTCCTAGAGCAGTAACACGCGATTTAGATTGGGGAATTTCTGTTCCAGTTGAAGGGGCTGAAGGTAAAGTGCTTTACGTATGGTTTGATGCACCAATTGGTTACATCTCATCCACCAAGGAATGGGCAGAACGTGTTGGAAAAGATTGGAAACCTTATTGGAAAAGTGAAGACACCAAATTGGTGCATTTTATTGGTAAAGATAATATTGTGTTTCACTGTATTATTTTTCCAGCCATGTTAAAAGCAGAAGGAAGCTATATATTACCGGATAATGTTCCAGCCAATGAGTTTTTAAATTTAGAAGGTAATAAGCTTTCAACGTCTAAAAACTGGGCTGTTTGGTTACCAGATTACTTAGAAGATTTTCCAAATCAACAAGATGTATTGCGTTATGCGTTAACGGCAAATGCGCCAGAAGCAAAGGATAACGATTTTACCTGGAAAGATTTTCAGGCTAGAAATAACAACGAGTTAGTAGCTATTTTTGGCAACTTCATCAATCGTGTGGTGGTGTTAACTAATAAATATTATCAGGGTTTTGTGCCTGCTCCAAATGAATTTTCAAAAATAGATAATGAAACTTTGGCTGCTGTCAAAGCCTTTCCAGAACTTATTTCAAGTTCAATAGAGCGTTACCGTTTTAGAGAAGCCAGTCAGGAATTAATGAATTTAGCAAGATTAGGAAATAAATATCTTGCCGACGAAGAACCTTGGAAAGTCATTAAAGTAGATGAAGCCAGAACACAAACCATCATGTTTGTAGCGTTACAAATTGCTTCGGCTTTGGCAACCTTAAGCGAACCATTTTTGCCGTTTACTTCTGCAAAACTTAATTCAATATTAAATAGTACCTCGAGTGCTGTTGAAACGTCTTGGGGAGATATAGCAACCAAAGAAACGCTACTTCCTTCAGGTCATCAAATAGGGGAGGCAGAATTGTTATTCTCTAAAATCGAAGACGATGCCATTCAAAAACAATTAGACAAGCTCATTGCCAGTAAAAAAGCCAACGAGGCCGAAAGTAAAGTAGCTGAACCTCAAAAGGAGACGATTACTTATGAGGATTTTTCAAAATTAGATATCCGTGTTGGGACTATTTTGGAGGCCGAAAAAATGCCAAAAGCCAACAAATTATTGGTGTTAAAAGTAGATACAGGCATAGATATAAGGACCATTGTTTCTGGTATTGCCGAAAGTTTTACGCCCGAAGAAGTTATAGGTAAAAAAGTGACCGTTTTGGTAAACCTTGCTCCACGAACCTTACGTGGTGTGGAGAGCCAAGGCATGATTTTAATGACTGAAACAGCTGAAGGTAAATTGGTATTTGTAAATCCGGATGATAAAAGTGTTACTAATGGATTGCAGATATGTTAGTCATAAATTTCTGAAAAATATCAGCTTTAATTCTTTAGTTTAAGTGGTCTTAAAGTCCAGCAAGGTATAGTATTTCGTATATTAAGTTTAGAACAAATAAATTTCAAAATTTATTGCCTAATGAATCTCTTGCAGATAACAGCCTTCATTTTTTTACATTTCAAATGGAAAACATATAAACTATATAGATAATCATATAAAGCAAAACCAACAAAAATTACAGACCTTTATAAAATAATATAATTACAAAAATTATGAAAAAAATAGTACTAATTCTTTTAGCCATTGGATTATTCGGTTGTGGGTCATCAAAAACCGTAAGAGATTCAAAAACTGCGATAAAAGGTAATTGGACCTTGAATTCAATAACCTATAATAAAGCAGGAAAATATAATGTAACGTTGCTTAATGACACCTCCAAAGATTGTTTTGAAGGCAGTGCCTGGCAATTCATACCAAACAACAATACAGGAACTTACACTATAAATGAAACCAGTTGCTCTACTGGGGTAAGGAATTTTGTGTTTACCATTCAAGAGGTAAATGCAGAAACTGGTTTATACGACTTTTTGTTGAAACCAACAAACGAGAAGAATAAATCAGAAACCAATCAAGGGTTTCGATTTAGTCTCAAAGCATTATCTGAAACTTCAATGCTATGGCAACAAACCAGCATGGTTGATGGACAACAATTTGTAATAAATATGAATTTTAATAAACTATAAAAAATGAAAACAATTATAATTAAAATTGGAATGATTGCTTTGTCACTCTTATTAACTATTAGTTTGACACATTGTAAAGCAGTTGATAATGCCAATAATAAACAAAAAGGCGCTGTTATAGGTGCTGCAGGTGGCGCTATTTTAGGAGCTATCATTGGAAACAATGTGGGTAAAGGCGGCAATGGAGAATTAGGTGCCGTTATTGGTGGTGTTGTTGGTGGAACAGCAGGCGTTCTTATTGGGAATAAGATGGACAAACAAGCTCAAAAGATTGAAGAAGAAATTCCTGGAGCACAAGTAGAGCGGGTTGATGATGGTATTGTGGTAACTTTTGATGAAACTAGTGGGGTATATTTTGATACAGAGAAATATAATATTAACTATGCCTCTCAACAAACCTTAAATAAGTTAATCGGTGTTTTTAAAGAATATTCAGATACCAATATTTTGGTTGTTGGACATACAGACAGTCAAGGTTCAGAAGATTATAATATGACACTTTCAAAAAACAGAGCCTATGCCGTAACCAATTATTTATCACAAAACGGCATAAGCCAAGGACGCTTAACAACCAATTGGTTTGGAGAAACACAACCACTTCATGATAACAGCACAGTTGAAGGACGTGCAAAAAACAGACGTGTAAACGTAGCTATTTTGCCTAATGACAAGATGATACAAGACGCTAAAAATCAAGCTGGAAATTAACAAACTTTATCATATTTTATAAAATCTCGTTTTCAAAATCATTTTTGAAAACGAGATTTTTTATTTAATTAGCGTAACTTTAATGACAAGATTAGCAATAAGTTAAAAATGGAAGCTCACAACTTAAAACAACATTGGGATACAGTTTATCAAAAAGAAGACGAGCATCTTGGATGGTTTGAACCTAATCCGGAGCAAACACTAGCATTAATTGCTGAAACCAATTTGTCAAAAGACGCGACTATTTTAAATGTGGGCGCAGGAACAACCACTTTAATAGAGGCGTTATTAGATAAAGGATTTACCAACATCATTGCTAATGATTTAAGCAATTTTGCATTACGAAAGCTTAAAGACCGCGTTCAAAAATCGCATCATTACCATTTAAAAGGTTTGGTTGATGATTTAACCAATCCAAAGAAATTGAACAAACTGCTGCCTATTGATTTATGGATTGACAGAGCGGTGCTTCATTTCTTTTTAAAAGAAGAAGAACAAAAGGCCTATTTCAATCTAGTAAAAAAAATAGTTTCAAAAAAGGGCTTTGTCATCATTGCTGTTTTTTCTCTTGATGGCGCTGAAAAATGTAGCGGATTGCCCTTACAACGCTATAATCCTGAAATGCTTCAGAACAAGCTGGGCTTAGATTTTAAATTAATTAAAACGTTTAATTTTACCTTTATAAATCCATTTGGTGGCGAAAGACCTTATGTTTACACACTCTTTCAGAGGCAATAATCTGATTTATATCATGTATAAAAATAAAAACTAGTGATTACTTTTAGCCACAGAAAAAAAGACTAATAGAGAATTTTAACTTTAAAAAACCAAAAATATGGTATCAAAAATTATAGAACAGGCACTAAATAATCAAATCAAAATAGAAGCAGAATCTGCTCAAATTTATTTAGCCATGGCCTGTTGGGCAGAAGTTAAAGGCCTGGAAGGCATTGCTAATTTTATGTACACACAATCTCAAGAGGAAAGAGACCACATGTTAAAGCTTATTAAGTTTGTTAATGAACGCGGTGGACATGCTAAAATTTCTCAACTTGCAGAACCTAAAATAGATTTTGAAACTATTAAAAACATGTTTGAACTGCTCTTAAAACACGAAATTTTTGTATCTACAAGCATCAATGATTTGGTGGATATAACCCTGAAAGAAAAAGATTATGCAACACATAATTTTTTACAGTGGTACGTTTCTGAACAAATAGAAGAAGAAGCGGTAGCCAGAACCATTTTAGATAAAATTAATCTTATTGGTGATGACAAAGGTGGTCTTTATTTGTTTGATAGAGATATTCAACAATTAACCGTTGTAAGTGCAGTGTCTCCACAAGGAGGTATTTAATCTTTAATTTTAAGTTGATTTTGGGCAAAAAAAAGGACAAAAAAGCAATCAAAAAGTTAAAAGCGCAAGGTGTTATCATTCCTGATAAAACCAAAAAAGAGTGCTGCAAAAAATACAAAAAGAATAAAGAACATCGATGTGAAAAATGCCCTTGTTTCGATTTGATTAAAAAAGTAGCCTAAGAATGTTTAAAAATAAACTGAAAAGCTAGATACTTTTCTAACTTGCAGTTCATTTAATTTTTTGTCCATGCATCTCATACATTTTATAGCTAATCAAACGCAGTTTCCTGAAAGTTCTATTAAAAATACAGTTCAATTATTAAATGAAGATTGCACCATTCCCTTTATTGCCAGGTATCGTAAAGAGCGTACCGGTAATTTAGATGAGGTTCAAATTGGAGATATTGTAAAATATAAAGAACAATTTGAAGTCTTGGAAAAACGCAAAACAACGATACTAAAAGCCTTAGAAGAACAAAACGTTTTAACCGCTGAATTAAAACAAAAAGTTGAATCGGCTCAAGATATTACAACCCTTGAAGATTTGTACTTACCCTTCAAAAAAAGCAGAAAAACCAAAGCTGAAACAGCAAGAAAGAATGGCTTGGAACCTTTGGCAAAAATCATCATGAGCCAAAACGCCAAGGACCTAGAATCAATCGCTTTTAAATACTTAAAAGGAGACATAACTTTTGTTGAAGATGCTTTAGAAGGTGCTAGACATATTATAGCCGAGTGGATTAATGAACGTACAGATATCAGGAACACCATACGATTTCAGTTAGAACGCTTCGCAATGATCTCAACTAAAGTTGTTAAAGTTAAAGCAGATGACGAGAATGCTCAAAAGTTCAGGGATTATTTTGATTGGGAAGAATCATTAAACAGAATACCATCGCACCGGTTGTTAGCCATTTTAAGAGCAGAGAAAGAAGGTTATATTAAATTTAAAATTGAAATTGATAACGAAAAAGCGTTATCAAAAATTGAAGACAGAGTTATTCAATCTTACCATAACTATCGGAATGCTTGTACAGAGCATATTAAATTAGCTATTCAAGACGCTTATAAACGACTATTATTGCCTTCTTTATCAAATGAAGCCCTTCAAAAGGTTAAAGAAAAGGCCGACGAATCAGCAATTCATGTCTTTGCAAAAAACTTAAAACAACTTTTGTTAGGTTCACCTATAGGAGAAAAACGAGTGTTGGCCATTGACCCAGGGTTTAGAACGGGTTGTAAAGTGGTCTGTTTAGATGCTCAGGGACAATTAAAATATAACGAAACCATTTATCCTCATCCACCAAAAAGTGATGCTATTGGTGCCATGAAAAAATTGACTTCATTAGCTGATGCCTATAAAATTGAAGCCATTGCTATTGGAAACGGAACGGCTTCACGCGAAACGGAAGCATTAATAAGAAAAATTCGTTTTAAAAATGATATTCAGGTATTTGTAGTCAGTGAAGCTGGTGCCAGTATTTATTCAGCGTCAAAAATAGCCAGAGAAGAATTTCCTGATTTCGATGTTACGGTCAGGGGTTCGGTATCTATAGGCAGGCGTTTGCAAGACCCATTGGCAGAATTGGTTAAAATTGATGCCAAATCCATTGGTGTTGGTCAGTATCAACATGATGTCGATCAAACCAAACTTCAAAAATCATTGGATATGGTGGTAGAAAACTGTGTGAACGCTGTAGGAGTTAATATTAATACGGCTAGTAAATCACTACTGAGTTATGTCTCAGGAATTGGTCCAAAACTTGCTGAAAACATTTTTGATTATAGACAGGAACATGGCGTTTTTTCTTCTAGAAATGATATTAAAAATGTACCGCGTTTAGGAGGAAAAGCTTTTGAACAAGGCGCTGCTTTTTTAAGAATAAAAGAAGCCAAAAACCCATTAGATGATTCTGCAGTTCATCCAGAAAGTTATGCTATTGTTGAAAAAATGGCTAACGATTTAGGAAAAAATGTATCCAATTTAATTGGGAACGAAACCTTGCTTAAAAAAATAAATCTTCAAAAATATTGTACAGAATCTGTTGGGTTGCTAACACTCCAGGATATTGTTAAAGAACTTGAAAAACCTGGATTGGATATTCGTGAGCAAGCCAAAGTATTTACTTTTAATCAGAATATTAAAACCATAAATGATTTACGTGAAGGTCAATTGCTTCCGGGAATTGTCAATAACATCACTAATTTTGGTTGTTTTGTTGATATTGGTATCAAAGAAAGCGGACTTATTCATGTTTCAAATTTAGCCGATACTTTTGTAAGTGATGTCAATGAACATGTAAGTTTACATCAACAAATAATTGTAAAAGTGTTAGAAGTCGATATACCTAGAAAGCGTATTCAATTACAATTACATAAATAAAAAAAAGAGAACCATTTGGTTCGCTTTTTTTTATAACTAAAAGTATTGCTTATGAAGCTAATTTAGTGATTGATTGTTTTGGAATGGCATTTAAAATTAGTTTATGCCATTTTTCAATTCTTTGTATTTCAAAATCTTCAATTAAATCCTCATCAATATTGAAAAATTGAATTGTTAAATTTTTAATTATTGATGATTTATAAATTAACTCTAAAGAGAGACTATTTAATATTAAAAGATTATCTCTACTGTAATTTTTAATAATATTACATTGTTTTAAATCTTCTAAATTAATATTGTTAATAAGGGTTTTATCCTTGTTTAAGTTTATATAAGTCAATATTTTATTATTGTTACTTATACCAATAAAATTTTTACGCCATATTTCTTTTACGCTATAAATTATGCCGTTATCTTTTATTAAAGAAGCAAACTGCTTTTTCGTGTTAGATGTATTGTTTGTGCCATTATAAATAAATAATAAAAAGGGAAGAAATACGCTTAATATTAAAATGGTCGAAATAAATACTATTGAAATTTTCATCTTGTATATTTTTAAAATTAATTTTTATTGAATTGGTAAAACCCTCAAATAATCATTTAAAATGACGGAGTTTTATGGATAAATACAGTAAAAACTAAAGTTTACAAGAAGGAATGAAACGGGAATATTATTTTGTGAATCGTTAAATTTAATTCTAAGAAATCGCATATTTTTAAATAACGAGAATTGTTTTCAAAAAGTACTTTATTTAAAGGCTTAAACGATTCTAAATAATTTATCTGATTTTGCTTTTTTAGTTTATCAAAACTTAAAAACTCTACTAAAGAATTATTGGTTGAGATAGCGCTTGTATTAATTGAATGATCAATTTTAATATCATGCGAATGATTAGCAGGTTTATATGCTAAGCTGCTTTCTGTTTTAAACAGAAATAGAGAAAAGAAGCTTAACGCAACCGTAAAAAGTAAACTGTTAATCTTTAGCATTTAGCGTAAAATTATATTTGTAAATGTATAGATAAAGAATGTTAAAATAAATATAAATTTCAATCCTTTTTTTTGATAGAAATTACGCTACATTTATAAACTTTTTTAAGCTTTTAAAAATGGAATTGGTCATTGGATATTTAGGTTTTTTAATTTCTGTATATGCAGTGATAGCTAATGATGTTATTCAAACTCTTGGTACATTTATAGCCTCTAATCATAAAACTAAATGGTATTTTTTATGGTTTTTTGCTGCGGGGATTTTAACCATAACAGTTTATTACGGGTGGTTTTCAAATTATGGTGATGTAACTTATGGAAGGCTTAGCAACATTCCATTACCTGATGAAATTCACTGGTGGTATTTGTTGGCTCCAATAACGTTATTAATTATTACTCGGTTCGGAATACCTGTAAGTACCACTTTTATGATTTTAAGTGTTTTTTCATCGAGTATAGTTATTGAAAAAATGATTTTAAAATCGGTTTATGGATATGCTTTAGCTTTTATTTTTTCAATTTTAATTTACTTTTTTGTCTCTAAAAAATTTGAGTCAAAGATTTCTCTCGATAAATTAGATAAGCATAAAAGAAAACATTATTGGCTAGTTGCGCAATGGTTTTCTACTGGGTTTTTATGGTCGCAATGGCTTATTCAAGATTTTGCTAATATTTTTGTCTTTTTACCAAGAAAACTTTCAGGTTATGAATTGTTATTTTCTTTAAGTTTAATTCTTGTTGTAATGGCTTATATTTTTAAAAGCAAAGGAGGGAAAATACAAGAAATAGTAAACCTAAAAGCCAATACGCGTAATATACGTTCAGCCACAATAATAGATTTTATTTATGGGATTTTCCTATTCGTTTTTGGAAACTTAAATCAGATTCCTATGAGTACAACTTGGGTTTTTATAGGTATTCTTGCTGGTAGAGAATTAGCTATAACGTATTTGTTAAACAAAAAAAATATTAAATATACCTACATTATTATAGCTAAAGATTTGGGTAAAGTTAACATAGGGTTAATAGTTAGTGTGGTAATAGCTTTCTTTATTCAATTTTTAAAAGGTTAACCACTTTAAACTATTATTGATTCATGTGTTTTATTTCATGTATAAAGGTTTCTAAATCAACACCATTGCTTACTAACGTTAAAGCCTTGTCAACAATATATTTTACATTAACGGCATGAAACCCTAAACCAACCCCAATTTTATTTAAAAGTTTGTGTTCAGAATCTCCATGAATCTGATCAACATGCACCATTCTAACCAAATCATATAAACGCTCTAAACGAAGGTCGTACTCAATGGGTGGATTAATAGGATGCGATTGATAGTCTTTTAAAATAGTTTTATAAACAGACTCTTCAATACCCAAATTACGAGCCAAACGGTCTAAAAACGCTTTTTCATCGGCAGTTATTACACCATCATCCATGGCTACTCTTACTATGGATGCAAAATGATCTTCATTTCTTTGTTTAAATCCGCTATCAAATAAATCTGAAATTGACATATCTTTTTTTTAGTGCTGCAAATATATATAAACTAAAAGGCTATTTAAAAATAAATTCTTTTTTTTTAGAAATTCATTTTTGAATGCAAAGCAAGCTTTTTTAAACGCTTCAATTTAACAAAAAACTTAATTTTTTGTTTAAGTTTTTTGAGTTGTTTACATATAAAAATAATAAATCTAAATTCAAAAATTGTAATTCTTAAACTATATTTGCACCTTTAATATACCAAAACAAAAAAACAAGGTGTATAAACTAAAATAGTTGAGTAAAACAGTATTGTTACAAGCTTATGAAAGGGTTTTGCAAACGCAAAATCTTCAAACAGCTATTTCCAAAACAGAAAGTAAAACTCATTTAAAGGGTTTAGTAGGATCTTCATTTTCATTCGTTATATCTAATGTTTTTAAGCAGTCAGAAAAACCCATTTTAATAGTTTTTAACGACAAAGAAGAAGCCGCTTTTTATTTAAATGATTTAGAGCAGTTGTGTGGCGATAAAGACGTGTTCTTCTACCCAGGAAGTTACCGCAGACCATATCAAATTGAAGAAACAGATAATGCCAATGTGCTTTTGCGCGCAGAGGTTTTAAACCGAATAAATTCCAGAAAAAAACCAGCTATTATAGTCACGTATCCTGATGCTCTTTTTGAAAAAGTAGTTACCAGAAAAGAATTGGACCGCAACACTTTAAAAATCATCATTGGCGATAAACTTTCTATTGATTTTGTAAACGAAGCACTTTTTGAATATCAGTTTAAACGTGTTGATTTTGTTACAGAACCAGGGGAGTTTTCAGTTCGTGGTGGTATTGTAGATGTGTTCTCGTTTTCGCATGATGTACCTTACAGATTGGAGTTCTTTGGCGATGAGGTTGATAGTATTAGAACCTTTGATGTTGAAACGCAATTATCTATTGAACAAATAAAAAAAATTAATATCATTCCTAATGTTGAGAATAAGTTTTTAGACGAAAAGAGAGAGAGTTTTTTAAAGTATATGGCGCAAAAAACTGTGGTTTGTATAAAAAATACCGATTTAACCTTTTCTAGAATTGATGATTTTTTTACAAAAGCCGAAGAGGCCTTTAAAACAGTATCATCAAATCTTAAACATGCAGAGCCCCATGAGTTGTTTTGTAATTCGGCCTTACTAAAAAGGCAATTATTAGACTTTTCAATTATTGAATTTGGCATAACGGCTTTTTTTAAAAACAACGTCATTGCAAATCCAGATAGCTATCGGGAAAAGCAATCTATTTCACAAGAAGAGATTGCTTCGTCTAAAACTCCTAGCAATGACGAAATAATTTTCAATACAACTCCACAACCTTCTTTCAACAAACAATTTAATTTATTAATTGAAGATTTAAACTTAAACTACGATAAAGGGTATACTAATTATATAGTTTGCGTCAGTGAGCAGCAAGCAAAACGTTTCCATGATATTTTTGAAGATTCTAATTTACAGGTCAAACCCTATAAAACCATTGTGCTTTCTCTGCATCAAGGTTTTGTAGATCATGATAACAAGTTGGTTTGTTATACAGACCATCAAATTTTTGAACGCTATCATAAATTTCAAGTAAAAAACGGCTATGCCAAAAAGCAAGCTATTACTTTAAAAGAACTCACAAATCTTGAAATTGGAGATTATGTTACCCATATTGACCATGGCATTGGTCGTTTTGGTGGTTTGCAAAAAATTGATGTTGAAGGCAAAAAACAAGAAGCTATCAAATTAATTTATGGCGAGCGCGATATTTTGTATTTAAGTATTCATTCATTACACAAAATAACCAAGTTTAATGGCAAAGATGGCAAACCACCAAAAATCTATAAATTAGGTAGTAATGCTTGGAAAGTTCTTAAGCAAAAAACTAAAAGTAGGGTTAAGGAAATTGCATTTAATTTAATACAACTTTACGCCAAGCGAAAAACTGAAAAAGGCTATCAGTATAATCCAGATAGTTACATGCAGTTGGAATTAGAATCTTCATTTTTATATGAAGATACTCCAGATCAAATAACTGCCACGGCAGATATTAAAGCGGATATGGAAAGCGAAAGGCCAATGGACAGATTGGTTTGTGGCGATGTAGGTTTTGGAAAAACCGAAGTAGCTATCAGAGCTGCTTTTAAAGCCGTTGATAACGGTAAACAAGTAGCGGTTTTGGTGCCAACAACCATTCTTGCGTATCAACATTCCAGGACGTTTACTGAGCGATTAAAGGATTTTCCTGTGACGGTAGATTACTTAAATAGATTTAGAACGACAAAGGAAAAAAGAGAAACGCTTGAAAACCTAGAAAAGGGCAAAGTAGATATCATTATTGGAACCCATCAATTAGTCAATCAAAACGTAAAATTTAAAGATCTAGGATTGCTTATTGTTGATGAAGAGCAAAAGTTTGGTGTGGCCGTTAAAGAAAAACTAAAAACCTTAAAAGAAAATGTGGATGTACTGACGCTTACAGCTACTCCAATTCCAAGAACCCTACAGTTTAGTTTAATGGCAGCAAGAGATTTATCTGTTATTACTACGCCTCCACCAAACCGCTATCCTATTGAAAGCCATGTCATTCGTTTTAATGAAGAAATTATTCGAGATGCCGTTAGTTATGAAATTGAACGTGGCGGACAAATATTTTTCATTCACAACCGAATAGAAAATATTAAAGAAGTTGCAGGAATGATTCAACGTTTGGTACCCGATGCAAAAATTGGGGTTGGTCACGGACAGTTAGATGGTAAAAAGCTAGAAGAATTAATGCTAGCCTTTATGAATGGTGCTTTTGATGTGTTGGTAAGTACTACCATTGTTGAAAGCGGACTTGACGTACCCAATGCAAATACTATTTTTATAAATAATGCCAACAATTTTGGTTTAAGTGACTTACATCAAATGCGAGGTCGAGTAGGTAGAAGTAATAAAAAAGCATTTTGTTATTTCATCACTCCAGAATATTCAGCCATGACTGATGATGCCAGAAAACGTATCACTGCTTTAGAACAGTTTACCGAACTTGGTAGCGGATTTAACATAGCCATGAAAGATTTAGAGATTCGTGGTGCAGGTGATTTGTTAGGCGGCGAACAAAGCGGCTTTATCAATGAAATTGGCTTTGATACCTATCAAAAAATCTTGCAAGAAGCTATAGAAGAGTTAAAAGAAAATGAGTTTAAAGACTTGTATGAAGATGCTTCAGAAGACAAAGAGTATGTAAAAGATGTGACCATAGACTCTGATTTTGAATTATTGTTCCCTGATGATTATGTAAACAACATCACAGAACGTTTAAATCTTTATACGCAACTTAATAATATTAAATCAGAAGATGAACTAAAAACTTTTGAATCACAACTCATAGATCGTTTTGGAGAATTGCCTGTTCAAGTTTCAGATTTATTAAATAGTGTTCGCGTTAAATGGATTGCCAGCAAAATTGGTTTTGAAAAACTAGTCATGAAACATGGTAAACTTGTTGGATATTTTATTAGTGATCAGCAAAGTAATTTTTATCAAAGTAAATGGTTCACCAAAGTATTGCAATTTGTTCAGACAAATCCTAATATTTGTAAAATGAAAGAAACTCAAACACGTAATGGTTTACGTTTATTACTTACTTTTGAATCTATTAAATCTGTTAAGCAAGCTTTAACAAAGTTGGAGCCTATTGTGACTTAATTATTTCCAACAATTAAATATATTGTCATCATGTTAAAACGAGTTATTTTTTTAGTTTTTTTATTGCCAAGCTTCCTTTTTTCTCAGCATACTATTAAAGGAACTTTCACCAATGCTAAGGATTATAAATATGCGTTGCTATATAAAATTTTACCGCTTTCAACTTCATATATAGGAAATGCTGAGATTAATGCAGATGGAACATTTCTTTTAAATTTAGACGAATCTGTTTCTGCCGGCATGTATAAAATTGTGTATGCCATGCCAAAAGAAGACTATAATTTTGATGTTATTTACAATGCCAAAGAAGATATTGAATTCACCTTTGATGCCGAAAAAGGAATAACCTATCAAGAATCTATTGAAAATAAATTGGTAACAGGTTATACTAGCAGTATGTCTATGATAAGCCAAAGTATTGGAAATTTTTTCAGACAGCAAAGTAAAGACACATTAGCATTAATGGCTATTTTTAAAACCCAACGAGAAACTCAAAAAAGTTTTGAAGAAGCCGCAAAAGGGACTATTGCTTTAGAATTTATTAAAGCTAACGAACCATATATTCCAGAAACGGTTGAAGATTTAGAAACCTATATTAACAATCTGGAAATTCATTTTTTTGACCATGTAGATTTTAATAACATAACACTTCAAAGTTCAGATTTTTTAGTGGAACGCATGTATAACTATGTTCTTGGAATGGGTAAAGACACTCCAGATATTAGTGCTAATTATAAAAAAAACATTGATGATTTTTGTTTGGCAATGAACAATGCGCCTTTAACCATTAAAAGCAGTTTGCTACTTCAATTGTGGCAAAGTATGGCAGATTCAGATTTTGAAAGTGTTGCTAATTACATTACAGACACCTATTTAATTAATGTTGCAAAAGCTTTAAATGATCAAGTACTAATAGATGGTTTAATACAATTTAAAAACACATCAAAAGAAAGTAAAGCACCAGATTTTTATTTAGATAATCCAAAAAATCAAAAAAAATTAAGTGATTTAAACGGTTCAGAATATTATGTTTTAGTCTTTTGGAGTAGTAGCTGCTCACATTGCTTAAATGAAATACCACAATTAAGGGCTTTTAAAGAAACATTAAAAGAAGGCAAGCTTAAAGTCGTGGCCATTGGATTAGAAGATGACGATAAAAATTGGACCGTAAAAATTAAAGAGTTCCCAGATTTTATTCATGTTTTAGGCTTGGGTAAATGGGATAACGAAATAGGAAATATGTATGATATTAAAGCAACGCCAACCTATTTTGTGTTAGATAAAAACAAACGTATTGTTGCAAAACCAAAAGATATTGAAGCCTTAAAAAGTTTCTTTAATTAATAAGGTTTCAATTTTTAAAAATGATAAAATGCATTTTCTAAATGCTCAATATGATAATGAGAGCCTTGTTTTACAATGGCAATAATGTCAAACCTTACTTCAACTTCTAAACCATTAACAGTAACATATTCATCAACCGCTTTTACAAGGCGTTGTATTTGTTTGGGTTTAACAAAATCTTGTGGATTACCAAAATCAATCGTTGAGCGTGTTTTAACTTCAATAATGGCTAAAACATCTTTAATTTTGGCAATAATATCTACTTCTGCTTTATCAAATCTATAATTGCGTTCCATAATCTCATAACCATTCTTCAAAAGAAAATCAACAGCCAATTGTTCGCCTTTTTTACCAAGTTCATTGTGGTTTGCCATGTTGCTAAAGTATTAATATTATTTTATTATAAGAAAATTCTCTTTAGTTGCTGCGAAATGAATAAAATTAAAAGTTATATTTGAGTAAGAAACATTTCTTATGGAAGAACGTCAAAGGTTAATACTATTAAATAAGGCAAAGGAGTTTTTTAAAAATGAAATTGTAGAAGCACACATTACAATAGGATGCAAGAAAGCAAGTCAATTAAAAAATTATAATGTTAATCCTTTTTTATTTAAGTATTTAGCCAATTTTCTTAAAGGCAATGATAATGCAAGAAGTATTGCAGAAGCGCTTGTTTTGCCTAGGGTTTTAGGAAGTTCTATTAACACCTCTTTTGGAATGAGAATTCAAAAGTTAATTAGTGAGCTTTTTGAAGGATTTGGTTCAACAACACCAGGAATTGATATTGAGTTTATCGATGCTATAGATGGAAGAAAAAAATATTGCCAATTAAAATCCGGGCCAAATACTATTAATTTTGACGATGTTAAAACAATTTTTGACCATTTTTCTGGAATAATTAATATAGCAAGAACCAACAATTTGAATATTGGTGTAAATGATATGATTGTAGGAGTTATTTATGGAGAAACATCAGAGTTAAGTTCTCATTATAAAAGAATCAACGAAAAATACCCTGTTCTTGTAGGTAAAGATTTTTGGCATAGATTGACAGGTAAAGAAGATTTTTATTTTGATTTAATTAACGCTGTTGGTGAAGTTGCTTTAGAAGTTGATGGAACAAAAATTTTGAATCAAACCATTGAAGCACTTTCTAAAGAAATTGAGGCCAAATTTTCTTGATTTATTTCATCGTATTCATTTAAAAATTTTATTAAAGAATAACCTATTTCTTTGGCTAAATTTACTGGAACAGCATTTCCAATCTGTTTGTACTGTTGCGAAATAGAACCGTCAAATGCCCAATTATCTGGAAATGTTTGTATTCTAGCATATTCTCTAACAGTAAAAGGACGTGTTTCTTCTGGGTGACAACGTTCTGTTTGTTTTTGTGCAGGGCTGCAAGTTAAAGTCAAACAAGGTTCATCCCAACCAATACGTCTGGCCATTCCTGTTTTTCCACCGCCTAAATAAAAGCTTTTTTGCATGTATTCTTTTTGAATATCTAGAGGTAAATCTCTCCAATATCCTTTTTGTGGAACTAACTTAAGAACGTCTCTTTTATGTTTTGGATATTTAGATCCACTGGATTTTGGGACATCGCATTCAAATAATTCACCTTTTTTAAGAGCATCGCTTAAATGGTAGACATTATCATATGGAAGTGGGTATTTGTATTGTAAATCAATATCTTTTCTTACTCCAATTAAAATGAGTCTTTCTCTTTTTTGTGGGACTTTAAAGTTTACAGCCTTTAAAACTTGAACAGGCGTTACTACGTTATAACCAATTTCATCTAATACAGAAATCATACCTTCAAGAGTTCTGCCTTTTTCATGGCTCAATAAACCTTTTACATTTTCTCCCAGACAAATTTTAGGCTTTACCTCATTAACAACTCTTGCAAATTCATAGAAAAGAGTTCCTCTTGTGTCGTTTAAACCTAGTTTTTTTCCTGCGTAACTAAAGGCTTGACATGGAAATCCACCGGTCACAACATCTACTTTATTTTCATAATTTGAAAAATTATAATTTTTTATATCACCTTCTAAGACATTCCAATGAGGTCTATTTTGCCGTAATGTATTGCAAGCCCACTTATCTATTTCATTTAAAGCAACGCATTTTAAACCTGCTTTTTCCAAGCCTAAACCCAATCCGCCAGCGCCTGCAAAAAGTTCTAAAACGGAATATTCTTTATTGGGGCTAACTTGGTTGCCTAGAAATTTAGGCCCATTTATATATTCATTAAACCTAGGAAATAATACCAGTTGTTCTTTTCTATATATTCTATAATCACTCATAGGTTCACGAGCTGCTAGAAGTTTACCTGAACTGTCCCAACGCCTTAAGGTTTCTGTACTTTTTTCAAGTATCTCTGACACTTCAGAAATAGAATAATAATCTTTTATAACCATATTACACAACATTACACATGGTTATAAAAATAGATATAATTATTTTATTAAAATGATTTTTTTTGATTTTATTAAAATTTTATATTATTAATTTTTAGTCATATCTAAAAAAATATTTACCCATACAAAATTTTAAGTATCTTTGAGTTTTATTTTGAAACTTGTGGTCACATTATCTGAAGAAAATTATTTGAAAGCTATTTATCATTTAGGAAAGCAAGGCGTGAATGCGGTAAGCACCAATGCCATTGCCGAAAAAATGGATACCAAAGCGTCTTCGGTAACGGATATGATTAAAAAACTAGCAGAAAAAAACTTGGTGAATTACATTAAATATCAAGGGGTTAGTTTAACTAAAGAAGGACGATTAACAGCCGCTTCTGTGGTTAGAAAACATCGTTTATGGGAAGTGTTTCTAGTTGAAAAACTTCATTTTTCTTGGGATGAAGTTCATGAGGTTGCTGAGCAATTAGAGCACATTCAATCTAAGAAACTCATCAACGAATTGGATGTTTTTTTAGATTATCCAACGCACGATCCACATGGAGATCCCATTCCCGATAAAGATGGAAATATAAGTAAAACAGACAAGATTATCCTGTCGCAATTGCAAGTTAGCGAGCGTTGTATGTGTGTTGGAGCGAATGATTCCTCGGCCGATTTTTTAAAGTATTTGGACAAACACCACATAGCTTTGGGAACACAAATTCAAATTATTTCAAAAGAACCTTTTGATGAATCCATGACCATTAAAGTTGGCGATGTGGCTATTAATATTTCAAAAGTAGTATCTAACAATATTTATGTAAAATCGCAAACCTTATGATAGATAACATTATTAGTTATTTTGAATCTATTGACCCCATTTTAGGGGCTTTATACGCATCTTTATTCACATGGATTGTGACGGCCTTGGGTGCTTCTTTGGTTTTTTTAGTTAAAGGGATGAATCGCGCCTTTTTTGATGGTATGCTAGGATTTACGGGTGGTGTTATGGTGGCAGCGAGTTTTTGGAGCTTGTTGGCGCCTGGTATAGCTATGAGTCCGGGTGAAGGTTTTGTTAAAGTAATTCCAGCCGCTGCTGGTTTTGCAATGGGTGCTTTTTTTATCTTCGGATTGGATAAAATACTTCCTCACTTACATATTAATTTCAAAGAATCTGAAAAAGAAGGTGTTAAAAGTCCGTGGCACAGAACAACCTTACTTGTTTTAGCTATTGCGCTTCACAACATTCCAGAAGGGTTGGCGGTCGGCGTGTTGTTCGGTGGTGTTGCCGCAGGCATTCCAGAAGCAACGATTGGTGGCGCTATTGCTCTAGCTATTGGTATTGGGATTCAAAATTTTCCTGAAGGTTTGGCGGTTTCCATGCCGTTACGTCGTCAAGGTGTGAGTAAATTCAAAAGTTTTTGGTATGGACAATTATCAGCTATTGTAGAGCCCATTGCGGCGGTTATTGGTGCTGTTGCGGTCACTTTTTTTATTC
>PFKE01000043.1 GCA_002784145.1 Flavobacteriaceae bacterium CG_4_10_14_3_um_filter_33_47
ACGGGTTTTAAAACGGGCAAAAGAATTAATCAATACAGGCGTTGACCTAAAAACCAGTGATCCACTTCAGTTTTTTCTAAAAAATGATATTTCGTTGCAAGATTTTAATGAACCTATCCTTAACGTGTTTTCAGAACTCGATGATTTTGATGTTATTGCTTCATTAAAAGTCTGGCAGCATCATGAAGATTTTGTTTTAAGACATTTATGTAGCATGATTTTGAACAGATCTTTATTGAAAATTAAACTAAAAGACAAAAAACCCAAACAAGAAACCCTTAAACATCATTTAAATTTGTTAATTTCACATCATAACATCTGCAAAACTGAAGCTCAATATTTTGTGTTTAGTGGCCAAATTTCTAATCAAGCCTATCAGTTAAAAACCCAAAGTATAAACATTTTATACAAATCAGGAAAGATTGAAGATATCGCCAAAGCATCCGACCAATTTAACGTTAAGGCATTGGCAAAACCAGTAACCAAATATTATATATGTTACCCTAAAGACAAACTTTAGGACATTTTTCATATTTTTGTCTCAATTAAGCAAAACATTTAACCAAGCATATAACATGGGCATCATTAAAACATTAACAGACCGTTATTTTTTTTTTATGCAAATAGGCTCTGATTTAATAATAACCACATTTTTTATCATATGAAATTTACAGCTCAACAAATAGCAGGAATTTTAGAAGGTGATATTGTAGGGAATGCCGATGTAGAAGTCTCTAAACTATCTAAAATAGAAGAAGGTACCGAAGGTTCTTTAACGTTTTTAGCAAATCCTAAATATACCTCATATATTTATTCAACAAAAGCTTCGATAACCATTGTAAACAAATCGTTTAAACCAGAAAACGAGCTTAAAACTACCCTTATTAAAGTAGAGGATGCTTATAAGTCGTTTTCAAAATTATTGGAGTACTATAATTTAATTAAACTCAATAAATATGGATTAGAACAACCATCGCATTTTTCAGATACCTCCAACTATGGTGAAAACTTATATTTGGGAGCCTTTTCGTATGTTGGTGACCATGTTAAAATAGGGAATAATGTTAAAATTTTTCCGGGGACCTATATAGGAGATAACGTTGTTGTTGGTGATAATACCATTATTTTTTCTGGCGCAAAAATTTATTCAGAAACTGTTATAGGTAATTTTTGTGTTATCAATTCGGGTGTTATTATTGGGGCCGATGGCTTTGGATTTGCTCCTGATGAGCATGGAGAATATGCAAAGGTACCACAAATTGGCAATGTTATACTAGAAGATTTTGTAGATGTTGGGGCCAATACAACCATAGACAGGGCTACTTTAGGATCGACCATTATAAGAAGAGGTGTAAAATTAGATAATCAAATTCAAATTGCCCATAATGTAGAAATTGGCAGAAACACCGTTATTGCAGCACAAACTGGCATTGCTGGCTCATCAAAAATTGGTGAAAATTGTCTTATTGGGGGACAAGTTGGTATTGCTGGTCATATTACTATAGGAAACAATGTGAAAATTCAAGCGCAATCTGGTATTGCTCGAAATGTTAAGGATCATGAAGTGTTGCAAGGTTCTCCCGCGCTTGCATATGGAGATTATAACAAAGCATATGTTCATTTTAGAAACCTAACCAAGATTGTAAAAGATATTAATGAATTAGAAAAAAAAATACATGGCAATAGTTAATACAGACCTTAAGCAAAAAACCATAAAGAAAGCCATTTCATTATCGGGTGTTGGCTTACATACTGGAAAAAACGTTACATTAACTTTTAAACCATCCATTGCAAATTCTGGTTTAGCTTTTAGACGCGTTGATTTAGAAGGAAACCCTATTATAGAGGCCGATGCCTGTTATGTAACCAATACACAACGGGGCACCTGTTTAGAGAAAAATGGTGTTATGATACAAACCTCTGAACACGTTTTAGCGGCATTGGTTGGAATGGATGTAGATAATGCTTTAATTGAACTAAATGCCTCAGAGCCACCTATTATGGATGGATCTTCAAAGTTCTTTGTAGAAGCTATCGAAAAAGCAGGTATTTTAGAGCTGGACGCTTTTAGGGAAGAATACATAGTTACCGATGTAATTTCATATACCGACGAAGAGTCTGGCAGCGAAATTTTAGTGATGCCTTCCAAAGAATACCAAATTACCGCTATGGTAGATTTTGGAACTAAAGTTCTGGGAACCCAAAATGCCACCTTAAACAAAATATCAGACTTTAAAAAAGACATTTCAAACGCTAGAACGTTTAGTTTTTTGCATGAGATTGAAATGCTTTTAGAACATGGACTAATAAAAGGAGGCGATTTAAACAACGCCATTGTTTATGTAGACAAAGCACTATCGGCAGAAACCATGGAAAAATTAAAAATTGCTTTCAAGAAAGATAGCATATCCATAAAACCCAATGGTATTTTAGATAATTTAACCTTGCATCATCCCAATGAGGCTGCAAGACACAAACTATTAGATGTTTTAGGGGATTTAGCCTTAATTGGAATTCGTATAAAAGGTAAAGTTATTGCTAATAAACCTGGCCATTTTGTAAATACCCAATTTGCCAAAAAAATGTCTAAAATCATTAAAAATGAAAGGCGCAATAATGTCCCTAACATCGATTTAAACCAACCGCCATTAATGGATGTCATGCAAATCATGGCCATGCTACCTCACAGGCAGCCTTTTTTGTTGATTGATAAGGTGTTTGAGCTCTCCGAAAATCATGTCATAGCCACAAAAAATGTGACCATGAACGAGTCTTTCTTTGCCGGACATTTTCCTGGAGCACCTGTTATGCCAGGAGTTTTAATTATTGAAGCGATGGCTCAAACTGGAGGAGTTTTGGTTTTAAATACCGTACCAGATCCTGAAAATTATTTAACGTTTTTTATGAAAATGGACAATGTTAAATTTAAACAGAAAGTCATGCCCGGTGATACGCTTATTTTTAAATGTTCCTTAATAACGCCTATACGCAGAGGCATTTGCCACATGCAAGGTTACGCCTATGCCAATGGAAAACTTTGCGCAGAAGCAGAACTTATGGCTCAAATATCTAAAGTTAAATAATTATGAAATGAACAAATTAGATTTTTAGAAAATTCAATTTGTAAATTACATCTGATAAAAACAACAACAATCAACAGATGAATCAACCACTAGCCTATGTGCACCCTGGGGCCAAAATTGCAAAAAATGTAGTTATAGAGCCTTTTACAACCATTAATAATAATGTTATTATTGGAGATGGAACTTGGATTGGAAGTAATGTAACTATTATGGAAGGTGCAAGAATTGGAAAAAATTGCAATATTTTTTCTGGCTCAGTTATCTCGGCCATTCCTCAAGATTTAAAATATAATGATGAAGATACCACCGTAGAAATTGGCGATAATGTAACCATTAGAGAATGTGTTACCATAAACAGAGGTACCACAGATAGGATGAAAACCGTTATTGGCAACCATTGCTTAATCATGGCTTATTGCCACATTGCACATGATTGTATTGTTGGAAATCACTGCATTTTCTCTAACAATAGCACTTTGGCCGGCCATATTACCATTGGCGATTATGTGGTGTTAGCAGGAATGACTGCTGTACATCAATTTGTTTCCATTGGCAACCATGCTTTTGTTACGGGTGGGTCTTTAGTAAGAAAAGATGTGCCTCCATATGTAAAAGCCGCCAGAGAGCCTTTGTCTTATGTTGGTATTAATTCTGTTGGATTAAGAAGGCGTGGCTATTCTTCAGATAAAATACGGGAAATTCAAAACATCTATAGAATTCTTTATCAAAAAAATTATAATAATACCCAAGCATCAGAAATTATTGAAGCAGAAATGGAAGCAACTCCAGAACGTGATGAAATCCTTCAGTTTATTAAAAACTCTCATCGCGGTATAATGAAAGGATATTTTAAAACGAATTAAAAAGTTAAACCGTTTTGTTGTGGAGTTCTTTAGTCGTTCCCAACTTAACAACAAGTAATTTAGCAAAAAACGACTTAACAACATACAACTTAACAATAAAACTATAAAATGGCAAGTACATCAGATATTAGAAATGGATTATGTATAAGATACAACAATGACATTTATAAAATTATAGAGTTTTTACATGTAAAACCTGGTAAAGGCCCTGCATTTGTTAGAACTAAAATGAAAAGTGTTACCAATGGAAAAGTATTGGACAATACATTTTCGGCAGGACACAAATTAGAGGATGTTCGTGTTGAAACCCATAAGTTCCAATTTTTATACAATGATGGTGAATTTTACCATTTTATGAATACCGAAGACTATACACAAATCCAGTTAAGAGAAAGTGCCTTAGACAATCCCGGACTCATGAAAGAAGGCGAAGTTGTTACCGTTATTATTAACACAGAAGACAACATGCCGCTATCAGTCGAGATGCCCGCCAGTGTTATATTAAAAGTAACCGCTACAGAGCCTGGTATTAAAGGCAATACCGCTACCAACGCTACCAAACCGGCAACGGTTGAAACCGGCGCTACGGTTCATGTGCCTCTTTTTATAAATGAAGGCGATGTGATTAAAGTTGAAACTGAAAAGGGAACTTATAAAGAACGCGTTAAAGAATAAAAAGTGCAATCGTAGAATGGTTTAATTGTTTAAACAGGTCAACGATTTAACAAATAACTATTAAAAATGAAGTTTCAAAATCCACATACCTTAAAAGAAATTGCTCAGATAATATCTTGTAATTTTGTTGGTAATCCAGATTTTCCTGTAACTGGTATGAATGAAATTCATGTGGTTACACCAGGCGATATTGTTTTTGTTGACCATCCAAAATATTATGAAAAGGCTTTAAAGTCGGCCGCAACCATCATACTAATCAATAAGGAAATAGATTGCCCAGAAGGAAAGGCTTTATTGATTAGTGAGGATCCATTCAGGGATTTCAATAAGTTAACCGATTATTTTAAACCGTTTAAGGCAGCAGATTCATCGATATCCTCCACAGCAAAAATTGGTAACAATACCATCATTCAACCCAATTGCTTTATTGGTCATCATGTGTTTATTGGCAATAATTGCACCATCCATGCCAACGTAAGTATTTATGATGAAACCGTTATAGGAGATTATGTAACCATTCATTCCGGAACTGTTTTAGGAGCCAATGCTTTTTATTACAAAAAAAGACCGGAAGGTTTTGATAGATTAAAATCCAGCGGACGCGTCGTTATTGAAGATTATGTTGATATTGGTGCTAATTGTAATATTGACAGAGGTGTTACTGGCGATACAACCATTAAGGAAGGCTCTAAATTAGACAATCAAATCCAAATAGGTCATGATACCATTATTGGAAGAAAATGTATCATAGCATCTCAAGTTGGCATTGCTGGTTGTGTAGTTGTTGAAGACGAAGTAACTTTTTGGGGACAAGTAGGTTGTACAAGTGGTGTAACTATAGGAACAAAGGCCGTTATTCATGCCCAATCTGGAATAAGTAAATCTCTAGAAGGTCATAAAACCTATTGGGGAACACCTGCCCAAGAAGCAAGAACAGAATTAAAAGAAATGGCCTCTATTAAAAAAATACCTGAAATTTTATCAGAATTAAATAAATTTAATAAATAAATAAACTTAAAAGTAACTACAATAAAGTACTTTTGTATAGTTTAAAAAATAAAATAACATGAGTGTTTTAGTAAACAAAGATTCAAAAATTATAGTTCAAGGTTTTACAGGAAGTG
>PFKE01000110.1 GCA_002784145.1 Flavobacteriaceae bacterium CG_4_10_14_3_um_filter_33_47
CAATTTTGGCAATCTACACCACCAGAACTAGCATTGGTTCTATCGCTATTATACCAGTTTAAATCGGTTGCGCTTCCTAAAACAGCCCAACTTATACCAGAATCTGTAGAGTATTCCACATAAATAATATCCCAGTTTTCTTCTAGATCATAAGCCATATTAAACTTTAAGCTAGGATTGGCAAGGACACTTAAATCGTAGCATTCTGAAACTAGATAGCTTTTCATGGAATCTGGATAATTCCCACTTAAGTTGGTTCCATAAACATGAGTTCCTGAGGTTGCTATGTTAAGTAGGGTCCCCGTTGGAATACCTCTTTCCCAAAATCCAGAAGAGGCGTTAACACTACCTTCATTATATGTAATAAGAGCTTCATCAATAGTTTCAAAATCATTAACCACATTAACCGTTTCTGAAGTATTTGCGTAAAAATAACTGGTTAAGGTATTATTGAATTGAAAGATATCATTCGTAGTTGAAATCGTTATATCAAGCTGTTGAGGACCTAAATTAGCAACCGACAGATTTGGAATATCAATTAAAACAGTTTCGTTTTGAGCCAAAGCACCATTCCAAATAGTATTGGTTGTAGTACCATTTAAAACGGAGGCAACGTTAATTGAGTTTACAGCATTGGAGCCTAAATTTTTCACTAATATTTTAACGGAATCTATACTTCCACAAACAACGGATTGATTGATGTTTTGAATGGCATCTAAACTAATTTCATTGCTTAATGATTCTGTGGGAATAACAGATTGCCAAATACCTCTTCCATAGGTTGCAGCTGTAATTTTAGCATCGTTAATATTAATTTCTAAATCGCGTACAGCAACCGTTGGTAAATTGTTTCCAAATAATTCCCAATCTCCAATAGTGTCGTCATACCTGTAAACGCCCAAGCTTGTTCCTAAAAACAAGGGGTTTTGAGTATGAAGATTTTGATGTTTAATAATATTTTTGGTTACGTTTGGCAAACTTCCTGTAATATCAGAAAAGGTATTGCCACCATCAAAAGATTTAAAAACGCCTCCAAAGCCTCCAGAAGTGGTAACATAAACAATATTCTGGTCATTATTGTTAACTTCTATAGAAGTGATATTGCTTAAAAAAGACTCAACGTCGTTGAATGTAAGGCCTTTATCAATACTCTTTTTAAGGGTATTAAAAACACCTACATAAATAATGTCAGTATTTATATTATCAAGTTCTAAAACATCAATATTGCTAACGCCTAAATTGGTTGATACTTGCTGCCATTTGCCATTTAAAGTATATAATTGTGAGTATCCTGCATATAATTCACCGTTCTTATTAATGGCTAAAGGGGTTATCCAATTGCCTCCACTATCATTTGGGCCTGTTTCGGCTTCAGGAACGGCAACAACATTATTGATGGCTGCACCAGATTCTGAGGAGATGTAAAGTCCGCTGCCAAATTGTATAAATCCATACATTACATTGGAATTGTTTGGATGAATGGCTGTATCCATACCATCTGCACCATAATAGTTTTGCCAAGAGGCATTGTTAAGGGCATACCCACCATTATCTTGCAAGCCACCAACCATTTTGTTAGAAGATTGATTGGAAACAGCAACTCTGTAAAACTGACTTATTTGCATGCCAGCTGTTAAATCTGTAAAATTAGTTCCTCCATTGGTAGATTTATAAAAACCCCCATCGGTTCCAGCAAATAAGGCGCCGTTATAAAAACGCAATAAATGGATATCTGCATGAGAATAGGATGCTGTAAATGGAGAACTCCAATGGTTTACTTTTGAAAAAGCAGTCCCTCCATCAAGGGTTTTCCAGATATTTAGTACGCCTGTATAAACTTCATTTTCATTAGTATCTGAAACGGCCATAGCCAAATCAAACCAAGCTTGAGAGCTTTCAAAAATATCTCCAACAGTAGCACTCGTTGCTTTAGTAACAAAGGAATCTCCAGAGTTTGATGATTTATAAAGTCCTTTAAATGTATAATCAGGACCAGGATTGGCGCTCAATGCATAAACAACTTCTGGGTTATTAGGGGTAACATCTATTACGATTCTTCCAGAACTGGTTGGAAAACCATTTATGGATTGTGAAAATGATTCTCCTGCATCAGTAGATTTATAAAATTTATCTGGTGTTACCATGTAAATGATGTTGGGGTTACCAGGTTTTATTTTAATGTCGTTAATAGTGCCAGAGAATTTATTTACCCATGTGATACCAGCATTAGTGGTTTTATATAACCCTTGGTTTGTAGCCACCCATAGCATGTTAGAATCGTTTGGATTCATATAAATATCGTTCATTCTAAAATTAGCCGTACTTGGACCAAGCCCCGTAGTATTCCAAGTGGCACCTCCGTCAATAGATTTCAATACACCAACACTAAAAGAATCTCCGGCATCATCATCTCCTGTGGCTATATAAATGATATTGGAGTTATTGTAGTCAATAGCAATACCAGAAACACCTATTTGTGGCAAATTATCAGACAAAGGAATCCAGTTTAACCCGGAATTTGTTGATTTCCAAATACCCCCAGCTGGAGCACCGGCATAATAGGTTGTTGGGCTATTAGGATCTACTATAATAGAATTTACTCGACCTTGACCCGAAGACCATGAGCCCGTATTGGTGTGCTCAAAAGGACCAACAGCTTGCCAATTACTTTGGTCTAGTAAAGATTTATTTTCTTTGGATTGTTTAACCGTTAACCAAGTGTTCCATAACTCTTCAGATGATGGCAAAGTACCATCCTCTTTTACAAAATATTTCCAAAATTCTTCCCAACGCTTAAAAGGCTTGTGGCCACTTCCTTTAACGTCTTTGTCTCTGGTTTCCCAATAGGCGTCAAAAGCATCAACAATGTCCTTAAAAGTTACGGGCTTTAAAGTTTTAGCCTTTTTGGCATTGATGGATTCCATCCATGGAGCGGCTTGGTTAAACTGTGCTTGAAAGGTTAATGAAAACAAAAAAACACATATGATTGGTAGTTTTTTCAATGGGTATAAATGTTTTGTGAATCTTTTTCAAGCTTTTTATTCATCTGTAAATTTAAGTTTGAAACAGCTTCTAAAAATTCTTTAATGGTTGTGTTTAATTCCTCTTTGGAATTGTTGGATAAATTATAAATACTTTCAAACTTAAAAAGTTTTGTTTCTAAGGCTGTTATTCTAGCATCCACTGAAGGCGTATTAATTGTGTCTGGAATATTTTCTTTAAGTTCTTTAACAAAGGTTTTAATGGCTTCGTGGTTGTCTTTAAAAAAAGACAAATTTCCTTTTTTAATATCGGTTATCATCAGTGCTAATTCATGGTAGGCTTCCCATGTTTCTATGGCTTTTTCGGTTTTACCATCTAAACCAAACTCTACAAAATTCAGTTTAGAAATATCAGCAGCCGTTATTTTGGTAATGGCAGATTGCTCCGTGGTTTTAACTATAGTGTTTTCTTTTTTTTGGGAACAAGAAAACAGTATCAAGATGATAGGAATAAATCTCAACAATAAAAGTTTCATGAAGTGCAATTTTTTTTGAGTTTTACAAATATAGTAGAATACATTATTATTTTTTAAATTATATTCAATCAGTTTTTATTTTTTTTCATTATTATATAATTTCATCAATAAAATCTTATTAATTTTGATGTATTCTTATAAAAAAATATCAATGACTCCTAAAATATTAATTATTGGCGCTTGTGGTCAGATTGGATCTGAATTAACCTTTAAGTTAAGAGCTTTATATGGTGATAAAAATGTTATTGCCAGTGATATAAGTTACAGTAATTTAGAGGTAGTTAATTCTGGAATATTCGAAATTGTAGATGCCCAAGATTATGCTGCCATTAAAGGTTGCGTAGAAAAACACCAAATAGATACGGTTTATTTAATGGCTGCCATTTTAAGCGCAATGGGTGAAAAATATCCTATGAAAGCATGGGATTTAAATATGAGTTCTCTTTTTCATGTGTTGAATCTTGCCAAAGCAAAGTTTATAAAAAAAGTATTTTGGCCATCAAGTATAGCCGTTTTTGGGTCAACAACCCCTAAAGATAATACGCCGCAATTTACCGTCATGGAACCGTCAACCGTTTATGGAATTACCAAGCAAGTAGGGGAACGATGGTGCGAATATTATCATAAAAAATACGCCGTTGATGTTAGAAGCTTACGATATCCGGGCATTATTAGCTGGAAAACATTACCAGGCGGCGGAACCACAGATTACGCCGTTGAAATTTTTCACAAAGCCTTAACAGAAAAAACCTATGAGAGTTTTTTAAATGAAAATACGGCGCTTCCCATGATGTTTATGGATGATGCTATAAAAGCGACGGTTAACATCATGCAGGCCAATGAAGATGATGTTAAAATCCGTTCGTCTTACAACTTATCTGGAATCAGTTTTACACCTAAAGAATTGGCCAAATCCATCAAACAGCAAATACCAGACTTTACAATAACCTATAAACCAGATTACCGACAAGAGATTGCAGATAGCTGGCCTAAAAGTATAGATGACTCTTTTGCCAGAAAAGACTGGAATTGGAAACATGAATTTTCACTTCAAGATATTACTCAGGAAATGTTAATGCAGTTGGGCGAAAAATATAAAAACCCTTAATAAAAAAACTTTTTTAATGCTATATTTGAAAAAAGTCAAACCCCAAAGAATATGTTAGAAAATTTTTGGTTTCATGTAGAGTATGGAATAAACCATGTGCTTGATATCAACGCTTATGACCACGTTTTATTCCTTATTGTTTTAACCGTTCCTTACATATTTAAAGACTGGAAACATGTTCTTTTATTAGTATCGACCTTTACCTTAGGACATACCCTTTCATTGGTGTTGGCTGCCTATGACATTATTAATATTAATGGTCAATTGATTGAATTCTTAATTCCAATCACTATTTTATTGGTAGCTCTTTTTAATGTATTTACTTCTGGAAAAGGCGCTCAAAAAGAAAAGGTAGGTGTTTTGTTTTTTTCAACCTTGTTTTTTGGGTTAATACATGGCTTAGGGTTTGCACGAGAATTTCATATGCTAGCAGGAAAAACAGAAAATAAATTCGTTTTACTCCTCGAATTTGCCTTGGGCATTGAAATAGCTCAACTCATCATTGTATTTACGGTCTTGTTTTTAGGCTTTTTGACTCTAACACTGTTTCGGTTTTCAAAACGAGATTGGATCATGGTCATTTCGGCCATTGTGGTTGGATTGGTAATTCCCATGATACTTAAAAGCGACTTCTTGGTCTAATAACTCTTAAATTTGCTGTTTACAAGGTTAATTTTCGTAAAACTTTAACGAATTAGCATTGTAATTAAAATGTCAACCAACTATCTTCGTTATATTAAATACCTGAAACATATGAAGGTAAACCACCATAATTATTTACAAATCCATGTCAAAAGAAAAACAACTTAGATATGATAAAGCCTATTTGAGAATTGCAGAAGAATGGGGAAAACTATCGTATTGTAAACGTAAACAAGTTGGTGCATTAATAGTAAAAGACAACATGATTATTTCTGATGGTTATAACGGAACACCATCAGGGTTTGAGAATTTTTGTGAAGATGAAAATGGTTATACAAAATGGTATGTATTACACGCAGAAGCCAACGCAATATTGAAAGTAGCAAGTTCAACACAATCATGTCAAGGAGCAACCTTGTACATTACCCTATCACCTTGTAAAGAATGTAGTAAATTAATTCATCAAGCAGGAATTGTAAAGGTTGTTTATTCTAAAGTTTATAAAGATGATTCAGGTTTAAAATTTTTAGAAAAAGCAGGCATAAAACTCAAGCTAATAGAAGACACAAACAGATCATGAACATTGAAAAAAAATATTTGCCTTTATTTTTTGGAATAGCCATTGCCATAGGAATTTTTATTGGCGGAAAATTGGATTTTACAGATTCTCCAGACAGGCTGTTTTCAACGAATAGTAAAAAAGACAAGCTTAATAGGCTGATTGATTATATAGATTATGATTATGTAGATGACGTAAATACCGATAGCATTGTGGATGTTACGGTCAATGGAATTCTTGAAAATTTAGATCCACATTCTGTATACATTCCTAAAGAAAGTTTACAACGTGTAACCGAAAACATGAAAGGCGATTTTGTTGGCATTGGCGTTAGTTTTTACAATTACAGAGATTCTATAGCCGTTATAAGACCCGTCGAAGGCGGCCCAAGTGAAAAGGCTGGAATTAAAGGTGGCGATAGAATTATTATGGCCAACGGAGACTCTTTGTTTGGTAAGTTTTTAAAAAACGACGACATCATTAAAAAGTTAAAAGGCCCGATAGATTCTAAAGTTAATTTAAAAGTTTACAGAAAAGGAGAAGCCAATTTATTGGATTTTATGGTTAAAAGATCCAACATCCCCATAAAGAGCGTTGATGCTGCTTATATGTTAACCAATGATTTAGGATACATCAAGATCAACAGATTTGCAGAAACAACCTATAAAGAATTTAAGCGAGGTATTAACAAATTAAAAAATCTAAAAGCCACAAAAATAGTCCTCGATTTAAGGGATAATCCAGGAGGTTTTTTAGGAATTGCCGAAGAAATTGCTGATGAATTTTTAGAAGAAGATAAGCTCATGTTATTTACTAAAAATAAAAGTGGTGCTATTGAAAAAAGTTTTGCTACCAATAAAGGCGATTTTGAAACAGGAGAAATTTTTGTGTTGTTGAATGAAAATTCCGCTTCGGCCAGTGAGATTGTTGCAGGAGCACTGCAAGATAATGACAAAGGCACCATAGTAGGTAGGCGCTCGTATGGTAAAGGACTTGTGCAACGAGAAATGGAACTTGGCGATGGAAGTGCAATTCGATTAACAGTTTCAAGATATTACACACCAACAGGAAGATCCATTCAACGACCTTATGAAAACGGTGTGCAAGATTATTATGATGAGTATTATGAACGTTTAGAAAGTGGAGAACTTTCAGACTCTTCAAAGATTCATGTAGCAGACTCGTTGAAATTTACAACACCAAAAGGTAAAATTGTTTATGGCGGCGGCGGCATCATTCCAGATGTTTTTGTGCCTATTGATAGAAGTATGGAAAACGAAACCTTAAGCTTTTTGTACAGTAGAGGATGGGTTGGGCATTTTATTTTTGAGGAATTAGAAAAAGACAGAAAAGCTTTTAAAAATATAACGAAACAAGATTTTATTGACAGTTATAAAATTGGCAATGATTTGGTATATGCCTTTGAAGATTTTATAAATGCCAGAACAGAATCAAAAATTACCTTTGTGGCTTATCATGATGAAGTGAAACAATATTTAAAAGCAACTTTAGGAGACCAATTATATGGTAATGGTGCTTTTGAGGAAATTTTTAATCAAAGAGATATTATGATTGAAGAGGTGATAAAGCTGAGTGAAAAAGATTAGGCTATACTTCAACCTTATCATGCACTTTAACATTAATTCCTCTATTCCACAAGGTTAAAATATCAGTTGCTACTTGGGCACCACTTCCTGATGCTATAGCAAACTGGCTTCGCCATCCAGCTAGAGTTCCAGCAACGTATAGTCCGTTTTCAATAAGATGGTCTGTGTTTCTTAACCAGATACGATTTTTTTCTTTAACAGCTCTCGGGTGAGCTTCAATAAAATCTTCTAAACCTTTTATGGTTATCAAGTTGGAATAACCAATTGCAATAACCACAATACCTGCTTCATATGAATTCTTATTTGTTTTTACTGAAAATTTGTTATCAAACCTGATTATTTCATTAACCTTTTCCTTGTCAATTTGTTCAATATGCGGATAAAGTGTTTCTAATTGTTTTATTCCATCATCTAAAATGGATGCACCGGTGGTTTCAGGATTCAAGCCAAGCACATTATTAAACAAAGCGTTTTGTAAATCTGAAGTTTTTTGATGCGTAATAATGCCAATTTTTTTGTTATTGGCTACTGGCAATTTATTAGCAGAGCCTAAAACCAAAGCACATGATAAACCTGCAGCGCCACCGCCAATAATTAAAGCATCAAACATTATTTTTTCTTTTTAGTTTGAACTTCAATGCGTTTAGAAATCCTTAAAATCTGTAACAGTACCAAGGCACAAAGTGCAGCTAAAATGGTTATTAATGCAATAGCACTTTCGTCTTTAAATGGACTATCCAAATTTATTTTAGTGGCATTGAAAGCTATGAGTAAAAAAGCTAGAACGCTGAGTATGATGGTAAAAATCCTCATAATTAAACAAATAATATTTTAATATTGTGTGCAAATAATTTTACGGCAATAGCTAATAATACAACGCCAAACACTTTTCTGATAATACTAATGCCATTTGGCCCTAAAAAACGCTCTATTTTTGATGAGGTTTTAAGAACTATAAAAATAACAATAACATTTAAAACAATGGCAACAATAATGTTTTCTAAATGAAATTCTGCTCGTAAAGAAAGCAAAGTTGTTAAGCTACCTGGGCCAGCAATTAAAGGAAATGCTAACGGAAATATGGAAGCCGTCATGGGGTTGTTTTCTTCTTGTTTATAAAGCGTAATACCCAATATCATTTCTAAGGCAATAAAAAACAAAATAAATGCACCGGCAACGGCAAAAGAGCTCACGTCTATACCAATCAGGTTTAAAATACTTTTACCTAAAAACAAGAACAATATCATGATGATTCCGGCAATAATAGAGGCCTTTTCACTTTGAATATGGCCTACTTTTTTGCGTAAATCAATCACAATAGGAATGTTTCCAACTATATCTATAACAGCGAACAAAACCATAAAAATGGTAAAAATTTCTTTAAAACTTAATTGCATGTCTAAAAGGGTTAAATTTTGCGCAAAAGTATAGTATTATTAATGATTTATTAAGCTAATTAACGCTAAAGTTTCATTAATTTTGCTTGCTTTAAAAGTTAAGCTACCATTATGTTTCAAATAGGAAAAACCATTGTTTCTGAAGATATTATTGAGAAAGATTTTTTATGCAATCTTTCTGCATGCAAAGGCGCATGTTGTATTGATGGTGAAGCTGGCGCTCCTTTATTAAAAGAAGAAACAGAAATTCTTAAAGACATTTATCCAAAAATAAAACCTTTTTTACGCAAAGAAAGTATTAAAGCCATAGAAGAACAAGGCGTTTTTGTGACATCAGAGTATGGAGATTTAGAAACCCCTTTAATTGATGGGGCTGATTGTGCTTATGTGATATTTGATAAAAAAGGAATAGCACTATGTGCTATTGAAGAAGCGTACAACCAAGGTGAGGTTACTTGGAAAAAACCCGTGTCTTGTCATTTATATCCTGTAAGAGTTAAAGATTATAGTGAGTTTTCAGCAGTTAACTATGAACGTTGGGATATTTGTGACGATGCCTGTACCCTTGGTAAAGAATTACAAGTACCTGTTTACAAGTTTGTAAAAGAAGCCTTGATTAGAAAATTTGGGGAAGATTGGTACGCAGAATTAGAAAAAGTTGCTTCCAAGCACAAGTAATGTACATTTGAAAAAATTCTTTATAATTTTTTTCAAATCGATATTTTAATGTATTTTTTTTATCTTTTTTTCAAAATCAAGAACCCTTATTCTATGGGGCTTCAGCACTATGTTGAATTTTTAAATTATTGATAATCAATCAATTAAATTATTAAAAATTTTCCTGTTAAAATTTCAAAACCAAAGACTTTGTTAAAAACTTGTTGACAATGTTTATAACTATACCTTTCATTTCCGAGGTCTTTTTTCAATCTTTGTTAATCCCAAATCGACGTAATTTTTCGTCTAATTTTTAAAAAAAATCTAAATACAATGTCGCAGACAATGGAGCCCATTTTACAAGAGAATAAAGATCGTTTTGTTATTTTTCCAATAAAACACCATGATATATGGGAATGGTATAAAAAACAAGAAGCTAGTATATGGACGGCCGAAGAAATTGATTTACATCAAGATTTATCAGATTGGAATAATAAATTAACAGATGATGAGCGATATTTTATAAAACACATCCTTGCTTTTTTTGCTGCTAGTGATGGGATTGTTAATGAAAATCTAGCAGAAAATTTTGTGTCAGAAGTTCAATATACTGAAGCCAAATTCTTTTATGGGTTTCAAATCATGATGGAAAATATTCACTCAGAAGTGTATTCGCTTTTAATTGATACCTATGTTAAAGACGAAAAGGAAAAAGACGATTTATTTAAGGCTATTGAAGTGTTTCCAGCTATTAAGGAAAAGGCAGAATGGGCATTAAAATGGATAGATTCACCAAGTTTTGCAGAACGATTAATAGCGTTTGCAGCAGTTGAAGGTATCTTTTTCTCTGGAAGTTTTTGCTCTATTTTCTGGCTTAAAAAGAGAGGCTTACTGCCTGGGTTAACCTTTTCAAACGAACTAATATCAAGAGACGAAGGTCTGCATTGCGATTTTGCCGTGCACCTACATAACAATCATATTGTAAACAAAGTTTCAAATGAACGCATTACAGAAATACTAACAAACGCGTTGGATATTGAAAGAATGTTTATCACAGAATCGCTACCGGTTAGTTTAATTGGAATGAATGCGAAATTAATGACACAATATTTAGAGTTTGTTACTGATAGACTTTTAACTGAGTTTGGTTGCGACAAAGTATACAACTCTACCAATCCATTTGATTTTATGGACATGATTTCATTACAAGGAAAAACAAATTTCTTTGAGAAACGTGTTTCAGAATACCAAAAAGCTGGGGTTCTTAATAAAGAAGAAGATAAAGATAAATTCAGTTTTGATGCTGATTTTTAACTAGAATTTAGCCCCGTTTTAAAAAAGAAAGCGTGTTGATTTTGAATCATCAAAATCTAACATTTCAACGAACAAAAATTAACAAACCAAACCAACTAAGTTTTCATCCAATAGGTATTAGGTGAAAAAATTAGAATAACTAATTAACCACTTTTCTGAAGGTGTCTCAGAAAAAAAATAAAAACCGTGTAATAAAATGTATGTAATAAAAAGAGATGGTAGGAAAGAACAAATTATGTTCGATAAGATTACCGCAAGAGTGCGAAAATTGTGTTATGGATTAAACGAATTGGTGGATCCATTAAAAGTAACCATGCGTGTTATTGAAGGATTGTATGATGGCGTAACAACCAGTGAACTTGATAATCTTGCGGCAGAAATTGCAGCAACCATGACCACTGCACATCCAGATTATGCCCGTTTAGCAGCCAGAATCTCTGTTTCAAACTTACATAAAAATACAAAAAAGACCTTTAGCGAGGTTATGCATGATTTATATACCTATGTAAATCCAAGAACAGGCAAAGCTGCTTCGCTTTTGGCGGACGATGTTTATAAGGTCATCATGGAACATAAGGACACTTTGGATTCTACCATCATATATAATCGTGATTTTGGATATGACTATTTTGGTTTTAAAACTCTAGAACGCTCCTATTTACTGAAATTAAACGGTCAGATTGCAGAACGGCCACAGCATATGCTTATGCGTGTTGCTATTGGTATCCATCTTAATGATATAGAGTCAGCTATAGAAACCTATGAGCTGATGTCAAAAAAGTATTTTACACACGCTACACCTACCTTATTTAACGCCGGTACACCAAAACCACAAATGTCATCTTGTTTTTTATTAACCATGAAAGACGATAGTATTGAGGGCATTTATGACACCTTAAAACAAACGGCTAAAATATCGCAATCGGCTGGTGGCATTGGCTTATCCATTCATAATGTTCGTGCTACCGGAAGTTATATTTCTGGCACCAACGGGACGAGTAACGGTATTGTTCCTATGTTACAGGTCTTTAATGATACAGCACGTTATGTCGATCAAGGAGGCGGGAAACGTAAAGGAAGTTTTGCCATTTATTTAGAGCCTTGGCATGCCGATATTTTTGAATTTTTAGAATTGAAGAAAAATCACGGTAAAGAAGAAATGCGCGCTCGCGATTTATTTTACGCCATGTGGATTTCAGATTTATTTATGAAACGTGTGCAGGAAGATGGCCCTTGGACCTTAATGTGCCCCAATGAATGTCCAGGATTATGCGATGTTCACAGTGAAGCATTTGAAGCCCTTTATTTAAAATACGAAGCAGAAGGCAAAGGAAGAAAAACTATTAAGGCACGTGAACTCTGGGAGAAAATTACAGAGTCTCAAATTGAAACGGGTACACCTTATATGCTGTATAAAGATGCCGCGAACCGTAAATCAAATCAACAAAATTTAGGAACTATAAGATCATCAAATTTATGTACTGAGATTTTAGAGTACACATCTCCTGATGAAATTGCCGTTTGTAATTTAGCGTCTATTGCGTTGCCAATGTTTGTTAAAAATGGTGAGTTTGATCATAAAGAATTATTCCGAGTAACCAAACGAGTAACCAAAAACTTAAATAAGGTTATTGACAGAAATTATTATCCTGTAAAAGAAGCAGAGAATTCAAACATGCGCCATCGGCCCATTGGTTTAGGCGTTCAAGGTTTGGCAGATACTTTCATTCAATTACGCATGCCTTTTACAAGTGATGAAGCAAAAAAATTGAATCAAGATATTTTTGAAACCATCTATTTTGCTGCGGTTACTGCCAGTATGGAAGAAGCTAAAGTTGATGGGCCATACCAAACCTTTAAAGGATCTCCAATAAGTAAAGGAGAATTTCAATACAATTTATGGGGTTTAAAAGATGAAGATTTAAGTGGACTTTGGGATTGGGCAAAATTGCGTAAGCAAGTGGTTAAACACGGCGTTCGCAATTCATTATTAGTAGCACCCATGCCAACAGCCTCAACCTCTCAAATTCTTGGAAATAACGAATGCTTTGAACCCTATACTTCAAATATTTATACACGTCGTGTATTATCAGGTGAGTTTATTGTGGTAAACAAACATCTATTAGAAGATTTAGTAGCACTAGGTTTATGGAATGACGGCTTAAAACAAGAAGTTATGAGAGCCAATGGTTCCATTCAAGGCATCGATGCCATTCCGCAAGACATTAAAGAATTATATAAAACGGTTTGGGAGTTGAGTATGAAAGACATTATTGATATGTCTCGTCACAGAGGTTATTTTATAGACCAGTCACAGTCACTCAACTTGTTTTTAGAGGGTGCTACCATGGCCAAACTTACATCCATGCATTTTTATGCCTGGAAAAGTGGCTTAAAAACAGGCATGTATTATTTAAGAACCAAGAGTGCGGTTGATGCTATTAAGTTTACCTTAGATAAGGCCAAAAAAGAAGAGCCAACAGAAGAAGTTGTTCAGGTTGATGAATCTCATTTAGCCCAACAAAAAAAATTAGCGGTTCAGGCAGCTGCTAAATTTGCTCAGCAGAATGCTGAAGTAGAACCCATGACTCCCGAAGAAATGAAGGCTTTAATAGCGCAAGCTAAAGGCGCTTCCGGAGGCGATGATTGTTTGATGTGTGGATCATAGAAAAGTTGAAATCGCTTTTATACTAAAAAAACGAAGATTAATTAAATTAAGTGTTATTAAAGGTGCCTTTTATTAGGCACCTTTTTAGCGAAATATAATTAGCTAAAATAATTATAATGGCTTAACAAGTATATTTAATAAAATTGAAACAAACTATTTTGTTTATACCCTATTGATATTGATTATAATTGGATTTTTTATTTGTAATTAGATAGCATTAAATCTGAAAAAAATTAATATACAGCCTAGTTAAAAATTAATTTATAACAAATAGTTTCTTTAAAATTCATGATGTCGCCTCGCATTTTAGGATTGAGAGGTCTTTTTTTATTGGCATTAATTTTGAAATGATATCTTTATATTGTAAATTATTAACAATGAAGGTTATAAAAAGAATATATTATTTTATTTCACTGGTTTTTATGGTTTTGTTAGTTTCTAAATGCAGCAGCGCTCAAGAGTTACAAGCCAACATACCATTAGAAATTGGAGAGGTGTATTATCAACATTGGATAGCCGGTGTAAAAGGTGGTGGTTCTGGTGTTAATGTATTTATTAATATCATTTCAAATAAAAAAAATATTGAATTAGACAGCGTTTATTTTCAAGGCAAAGTGGCTAAACTAGAAATGGATAACAATTCATTATTTATTGGACGTTTTAAAACAAATGCAAACCAAAAAAATGATTTGATCATGAGCAGCAATCCAAAGGAAGAATACGGAAATAAAGTTCAGTTACCTTCAGAGAAAAGCCCATTTAAAATAACCAACAATCAGTGTGTCATCAGTTATAAAGAAGGCAGTAAAATAAAGTATTTTAAAATTGATAACATGGCAAAAAAGCAATTGCAAGCCTATCCAAGTGCACCACGTAATAAGGAATAATATATTTTTGGTTAAGCATAACTAAAAACGTATTTTTAACCACATAAAGAACCTATCATTGGGCGGATTAAAAACTTTATTTAAACAAACATTCATTTATGGTTTAGCAACGGTGCTTCCCAGAATGTTAAGCTTCATTTTAGTACCTCTTTACACAACCAAAGGGGTTTTGTCCTCTGTAGCTGAATATGGTAAAGTTTCTGTTATTTTCTCATATTTTGTGCTGTTTAATGTGGTTCTGGCCTATGGCATGGAAACGGCTTTTTTTAGATTTTTTAATAAAGAAGAGAATAAAGAACAAGTGATTGGCACCTCTTCAATATCTTTAATTATTTCCTCTTTTGGATTTTTTGCTCTAGCCTTAGCCTTTCAAAATCACATAGCAGCTTTGATTGATATTGATGTCAAGTACATCAATTTAGTTATTTGGATTTTACTTTTGGATGCCTTGGCAATTATTCCTTTTGCATGGTTAAGAGCAACCCAAAGACCCATGCGTTATGCCATTATTAAAATTTTGAATGTGGCTGTAAATTTAACATTGAATGTATTCTTCTTAATAACATTAAAACAGTTAGCAACCCAAGACTCTTTATTTGAAAGTTTTTATAAACCTAACTTTGAAATCAGTTATATCTTTATAGCCAATTTAGTTGCAAGTGGCTTAACATTGCTTTTTCTAATGTCTTTCTACAGCAAGACAAAATATGTCTTTAACAAAGCCTTGTGGAAGTCTATGATGCGTTATGCCTTCCCTGTATTAATTGCAGGAATTGCATTTTCAATTAATGAGACATTTGATAGAATCCTTTTAAAGGAATTACTGCCTGCAAATATTGCTGAAACACAAATAGGAATGTATTCTGCATGTTATAAAATAGCATTATTCATGACCTTATTTGCAACAGCCTACAGATTAGGAATAGAGCCTTTCTTTTTTAGTCATGCCAAAAGTGAAAACCCTCAGAAAAACTACGCTAGAATATTAGAGTTTTTTGTTGCCTTTGGTTCCATCATATTATTATCGGTTGTTGTGTTTGCAGACGCCTTAAAACCATATATAGTTCGAAGTCAAGATTATTGGGAAGCCATGTGGGTTGTGCCCATTATTTTATTGGCTAATTTTTGTTTAGGCATTTATCACAATCTTTCTGTTTGGTACAAAATAACCGATAAAACAAAGTTTGGAGCTTATATTTCTATTGCCGGAGCTATTATTACATTAGTTATTAATGTGTTATTTATAAAAGAGTTTAGTTATAAAGCATCGGCCATAGCCACGTTGGTTGCGTATAGTGTTATGATGTTTTTATCCTATTATTTTGGCAGAAAGTATTACCCCATTCCTTATAATCTTAAAAAGATAGGTTTGTATTTAATACTATCTGTAGGATTTTCAGTAGTATCATTTTATAAATTTAGAGAACAATATTCTGTTGGAATTTCAATGTTAATTGTATTTTTGGTCATCATTTTTATTTCCGAAAAAAAACAACTTAAGCAATTATTAAAACAATAACATGCAGATAAAAATCATTAATAAATCCAGTCATACTTTACCTAATTATGAAACCATAGCGTCAGCTGGAATGGATTTGAGAGCTAACATTTCAGAAACTATTACCTTAAAACCTTTAGAGCGTACCATTGTAAAAACAGGATTGTTTATAGAATTACCCATTGGAATTGAAGCACAAGTAAGGCCAAGAAGCGGTTTGGCAGCAAAAAAAGGAGTTACTGTTTTAAATGCCCCTGGAACCATTGATGCTGATTATAGAGGCGAAATTGGGGTTATTTTAGTCAATCTTTCTAAAGAAGATTTTATAATAGAAAACGGAGAACGTATTGCGCAACTTGTCATTGCCAAACACGAAAGAGCTGAATGGATCCATGTTGAAGAATTATCTGAAACCTCCAGAGGTGAAGGTGGTTTTGGTAGCACAGGAACCAAATGATTAAAGAATTACGATTAACAATTTTAGATATTAGAACGGCATGGCAAAAAACATTTGTGAATTTGTGGTCAAAGAAATAAACAACCAATCAATAAACGTATCGATTAGAGCATGAAAATAATAGTACCAATGGCAGGACGAGGTTCTCGTTTAAGGCCACACAGTTTAACCGTACCAAAACCTTTAATACCGGTTGCCGGTCAACCCATTGTTCACCGGTTAGTAAAAGACATTGTTAAAGTTTTAAACCAACCTATTGATGAAATTGCGTTCATATTAGGGGAACTCACATTTTTTGGAGAAGATGTAGTGGCAAGTTTAGAGGCATTAGCAACTAGTTTAGGCGCCAAAGCATCCATTTACAGACAAGACCAACCACTTGGTACAGGTCATGCCATTATGTGCGCAAAAGAATCATTATCTGGTCCAGCCGTTATTGCATATGCGGATACACTTATTAGAGCTAATTTTAGTTTAGATCCTGACGCCGATGCCGTTATTTGGGTTAAACAAGTAGATAAACCAGAAGCCTTTGGTGTTGTAAAATTAAATGACCGCCTTGAGATTATTGAATTGGTTGAAAAACCCAAAGACTTTGTGAGTGATTTAGCCGTTATTGGCATATACTACTTTAAAGATGTGAGCGTTTTAAAACAAGAACTGCAATATGTTTTAGATAACAATATTGTAAATGGTGGAGAATATCAAATTAATGATGGTATTAAAGGCATGATGGCCAAAGGAAACGTGTTTAAAACAGGACAGGTTGATGAATGGATGGATTGCGGAAATAAAGCAGTAACCGTTGAAACCAATGCTAGAATGTTAAGGTTTTTACAAGCCGATGGCGATGAACAAATGGTGGCGCCTTCCGTCAAAATAATCAATTCTAAAATTATAGAACCCTGTTTTATTGGCGAACATGTGGTGTTAAATAATGCAACCATTGGTCCTAATGTGTCCATTGGGAAAAACTGTGTGATAGAAAACACAACCATTACAAATAGCCTAGTTCAAACCAATTCAACCATTAAAAACGCTCATTTAGAAAATGCCATGATAGGCAATTATGTTTCTTACGATGGAAATTTTAAAGCAGTCAGTCTAGGTGATTATTCCGTTTTGGAATAATTCTGGAGTTTATGCTGAGCGAAGCCGAAGTAAAGGCAGGAACCTCATAAATCTGAGTTTGGAATATAATTTGAAGCTGATACTTTTGTTTATAAATCTGCTGCTCGCGTTAGGGATTGCAGAGGAAAGCCCACAGCGACCTTTTGGGAGCGAGGACTTGTAACGAAAAGCCCGACCCTTGGGTAACGCCCAAATAATTAATTAATGAAACAAAACATTTACATATTATTATTTTTCTTCGGAATGCTCTTGTATCCGCAACTGCAGTTCGCTCAGGTTGATTTTAATAAAAAGCCCACAGATGATTTAGGCGATACTGAAGATGCGTTTCAGGAACTATTTTTTGAAGCCTTAAAACAAAAAGGCATTGAGAATTATGACCGGTCTGTTGAAGCGCTTTTAAAATGTATAGCATTAAATAATTCTCAATCGGTTTTATATTATGAGTTAGGCAAAAATTACATGCGGCTTAAAAATTTTGGAGCGGCAGAAGAATCACTGAAAAAAGCGGTTGACAAACAACCAGATAATGAATGGTATTTAAAGACTCTTTACGATTTATATGTTCAGCAGAATGAACCAGATAAAGCCTTAAAAACCTTAAAAGAACTGGTTCAGTATCATCCAGATTATAAAGAAGATTTGGTGGCGCTTTACATGTCCATGAAAAAATTTAATGAGGCAATAAAACTTTTAGACGAGTTGGATGCCAAATCTGGTATTTCTGCTACAAGAGACTACATGCGCAATCAAATTTATGAAGCAACTGGACGAAAAAAAGATCAAATAAAAAATTTAGAAAAGCGCGTTGATGATCACCCAGAAAAAGAAGTTAATTATTTAGCACTTATTTATAGGTATAGCGAAAACAATGAAAAAGAGAAGGCTTTTGAAACGGCAAAAGAGTTGTTAAAAGCAAATCCCAATTCGCAGTTGGTTCACTTAGCTTTGTATAAGTTTTATTTAGAGGCTAATGAGTCTGATAAAGCCATTGAATCCATGAAAATGGTTATTCAAAGCCCTCAAATAAAACCAGAAGCCAAACTTAAAGTGCTCTCAGATTTTGTGGCTTTTGTTGGTAAAAACCCTCAGTATGAGGCTGCATTAATAGATGCAACTGCCTTAGCAGGAGACACAAAGAATGCCAAAGCCATTATTGAAATTGCACAGTATTATTTAACACAAGGCAATAAAAATAAAGCGTTGCAATATTATGAAGAAGCCTTAGCTATGGAACGTGATAATTTTGGTATTTTACGAAATATACTATTATTGCAAATAGATTTAATGCACTTTGAAGACGCCATTATAAAGTGCCAAAAAGCGCTTGAGAGTTATCCATCTCAACCCATTATTTATTTAATAAATGGGGTTGCTTTTAACAAGTTAAAAAAAGGGAAAGAAGCCTCGAATATTTTAGAAGCTGGCTTAGATTACATTATTGATGACCTTAAAATGGAAATGGATTTTTATAATCAATTAAGTATTGCTTATGCATTACAAAACAATGAAAGTAAAGCAAAAACGTTTAGTAATAAGGCAAAACAATTAGAAACCACCAATTAAATAGTGATATGCACTTAAAAAAACGTTTGTTAGTTTTAGTCATTTTATCCATCATGGTTTTAAGTTGTAAATCAACCAAAAACTTAGGTTCAGGCAAAAGCAATTTAGGGCTATCAACCAAACAGCTTATTAAAGAAAATTTTAAGAATAAAGCTGTTTTTAAAACCTTATCAGCAAGAGTTAAGATTGATGTGTCTCAAGGAGATAAATCAAATAAATATACCGTTAATTTGCGTTTGGAAAAAGACAAGAAACTGTTGCTAATGTCTACGCCCATAACGCTTGTAAAAGCATTAATAACACCAGAAAAGGTTAGTTTTTATAATAAATTGGAAAACACCTATTTTGAAGGAGATTTTAGCTATTTAAGTCAATTGCTTGGAACGGAAATAGATTTTCAAAAGCTTCAGAATTTAATTTTAGGCGAAGCTTTATTCAGTTTGAACAACGAATTTAATCTTTTGGTAAACGAGGATAATTATGTGCTTCAACCTAAAAAACAACATCCGCTTTTTGAACTTTTCTACATCATTAGTTCTTCACATTTTAAGTTAACATCTCAACAAATTTCTCAACCACAAGAACGCAGACATTTGCAAATTGATTACAAATCTTACCAAGAAGTTGATAAACAGATTTTACCTGAAAACATCAAAATCATGGCTGTTGAAGAAGCCGAAGAATTGGTTTTAGAGATAACGTTTAAAGCAGTATCTTTAAACGAAGATTTACGCTTTCCTTTTAAAATACCTTCAGGATTTAAAGAAATTAAACTTTAATGCAGAGAACTTATAGGCTATTTAAATTAATTATTATTCTGGCACTTCTAGTTAGTGTAAGCGGCCTTTCGCAAAACAAAAAGCAACAAGAACTAGAAGAACGAAGACAAGAGCTTAGGCAAGAAATCCAAAAGATAAATAAGTTACAGCTTGAAAATAAATCAAAAGAAAAATCGCAATTATCGCTTATTGAAAGTTATAATTATAAAATAAGCGTTCTTAATAATCTCATAACGGTAACCAACCAACAAGCCAACCTTTTAACCAGAGAAATTAATACCAATCAAAAGAAAATCACCAAACTTCGCGACGAACTTAAAGCGCTTAAAGAAGATTATGCGGCTATGATTGTTAAATCATATAGAAGCAAAAATCAGCAAAGTAGAATCATGTTTTTATTGTCTTCAAACAACTTTAAACAAGCTTATAAGCGTTTGCAGTATATGAAACAATATTCAGACCATCAAAAGCAACAAGGGCAAGAAATTAAAGTTAAAAGTGACGAACTACAGGTAATAAATGCGAATTTATTAAAACAAAAAGAAGAGAAACAAAAACTTATTGCAGAAAATAAAGTGGTTCAAAAATCTTTAGAAGATGAGCGTAAACAACATCAATCTCTAATGGTTTCCATTAAGAAGAATATTAATGTTTATGCGGCACAGATAAGAGCCAAACAGCAAGAAGCTGATAGAATTGACAGAGAAATTGAACGCATTATTAGAGAAGCCATAGCAAAGTCTAACAAAAAAGCTGGAAAAGCTGAAACTTCATCAGGGTTTGCCTTAACACCAGAGGAAAAAGTACTGGCATCCAACTTTATTGCCAATAAAGGAAAATTACCATGGCCCGTAGAAAAAGGATTTGTAACGGTGCGTTATGGAACACAGCCATCTCCTATTGACAAGTCTTTAACGATTAGAAGTAATGGTGTTAGAATTGCTACCGAAAAAAACGCTAAAGTATTAGCCATATTTAATGGTGAAGTTAGTAGAATTGTGGTCATTAAAAACTCCAATCCCATTGTCATGATTCGTCATGGAAATTACATTACGGCGTATAAAAATCTTTCAAAAGTGTATGTTAAAGAAGGCGATAAAGTCACCACCAAGCAAGAGATTGGCGAAGTATTTACAAATCCCTCTAATGGCGATACCATTTTAAACTTTGTGATTTATGATCAAAAAGTAAATACTTTAAATCCGGCAGAATGGATTTATAAAATGTAATTAAACAAATAGGGCTTTTAATTCCGTAGCCTCACTTGGTTTTATTTTTCCTGCTAATAATAAGCTCAGTTGTTTTCTTCTTAAAGCCGCATCATAACGTTCTTTTTCAAGGGTTGTTTCAGGAAAAATTTCGGGAACTTCTGTAGGTTTTCCTGTTTCATCAACCGCTACAAAGGTATAAATAGCTTCATTGGCCTTCGTTCTTTCACCAGATTCTCGGTCTTCAATCCAAACATCAATAAACACTTCCATAGACGTTTTAAAGGCTCTTGATACTTTGGCCTCTACAGACACCACACTTCCTAAAGGAACTGCTTTTGAGAAGGCTACATGATTTACAGAAGCGGTAACCACTATATGTCTAGAATGTCTTCTGGCAGAGATGCTAGCTGCTCTGTCCATTCGAGCTAATAACTCGCCACCAAACAAGTTGTTTAAAGGATTGGTTTCTCCAGGAAGAACCATATCGGTCATGATTGTTTTTGATTGCTCAGGTGTTTTTGCTTCCATCTAGTCGTTTTTTAGAATGCTGCAAAGGTAAACCATTTTAGGTGTTGGTAAAAGGCATTGTTTATTTCATTTACAAGGACTGATTAACCGAAGTATTCTTTTTTACTTTGAAAGAAAACAATGCAAAACAAATGTTTAACTTTAAATTTTAAAAAATGAAAGATTTTGAAAATTTTGGTGTTCAGGAGTTGAGTGCTAATAAAAAAAGAGAAGCTTCAATTTTTAGTTTATCCAAATTTTTCTGTAAAAAAAACAAGAATAAAACTATTAATAAATTTTATGCCCTCTAGTTTTAATTTTTTGCAAAGCATGGTGAGAATTATCATCTTTTACTCTAATTATAAGGCGTTAGTAAACAGTTAGTTAAGATTGCCGTATAAATACAAGCCATAGCAAAAACCATCATAAAACAAAATAACATTATTAACAGATTACTTTTGTAAGTATTTGGCGGTAACTATTTTTAAAGAAAAATTATTTAAGTTTTTTCTTCACTTCTACTTCGTGGAAGGCTTCAATAATATCACCTTCTTTAATGTCGTTATAATTTTTAATTTGCATACCACAATCATAGCCTTTAGCTACTTCTTTAACATCGTCTTTAAATCGTTTTAAAGAAGCCAGTTCTCCGGTAAATACAACCACGCCATCTCTAATTAAACGCACGCCCGAATTTCTGAATATTTTACCATTGGTTACCATACATCCGGCAATACTTCCAATTTTAGTCACTTTAAAAATTTCTCTAATTTCGGCCGTTCCCGTTATCTCTTCCTTAAGTTCTGGAGATAACATACCTTCCATGGCATCTTTAAGATCATTGATAGCGTCGTAGATGATTGAATAGGTTCTGATATCTATTTCTTCTTTATCTGCTAGCGTTCTTGCATTTCCAACAGGACGAACATTAAACCCGACAATAACGGCATCGGAAGCTGATGCTAATAAAACATCTGTTTCTGTGATGGCTCCAACACCTTTATGTAAAATATTTACTTGAATTTCTTCAGTAGATAGTTTTTGGAATGAATCTGTTAAGGCTTCTACAGAACCATCAACATCTCCTTTAAGGATGATATTTAATTCTTGGAAATCGCCCAAAGCAATACGTCTGCCTATTTCATCTAAAGTAATATGACGTTGTGTTCTAACAGATTGTTCGCGTTGTAATTGAGCTCTTTTTGTTGCAATTTGTTTAGCTTCACGTTCATCTTGGAAGACACTAAATTTATCTCCTGCTTGCGGTGCGCCATCTAATCCTAAGATGGATACTGGTGTTGATGGACCAGCTTCAACAACGCTTTTACCTCGTTCATCATGCATGGCCTTTACCTTGCCACTATTTTTTCCTGCCAAGACATAATCTCCAACTCTTAAGGTTCCTGCTTGAACCAAAATGGTTGAAATATAACCTCTACCTTTATCTAGAAATGCTTCAACCACGGTTCCTGTTGCAGGTTTATCGGGGTTGGCTTTAAGTTCTAGCAATTCGGCTTCTAATAAGACTTTTTCCAATAATTCTTTAACGCCTGTTCCTAATTTTGCTGAAATATCATGTGACTGAATTTTTCCTCCCCAATCTTCCACTAAAAAATTCATTTGAGCCAATCCTTCTTTAATCTTTTCAGGATTTGCATTTGGCTTATCTATTTTGTTTATGGCAAATACAATGGGAACACCTGCTGCTTGTGCATGAGAAATAGCTTCTTTTGTTTGTGGCATGATATCATCATCTGCTGCTACTACAATAATGGCTAAATCTGTTACTTGAGCACCGCGAGCACGCATGGCGGTAAACGCCTCATGACCTGGTGTATCTAAAAATGCTATTTTTTGTCCGTTATCAAGTTCTACACCATACGCACCAATGTGCTGGGTAATGCCTCCTGATTCACCTGCAATGACATTTTCTTTTCGAATGTAATCTAAAAGTGATGTTTTGCCATGGTCAACATGTCCCATCACGGTTACAATAGGAGCTCGTGGTTTTAAATCTTCTTCTTTATCTTTTACTTCTTCAATAGATTCTTCTAAATTGGCTGTAACAAATTCTACGTCATAACCAAACTCTTCTGCAACGATGCTTAGTGTTTCTGCATCTAATCGCTGATTCATGGTCACCATCATACCAAGAGACATACAAGCTGAAATGATTTGAGTTACTGGAACATCCATCATGGTGGCAACTTCACTGGCGGTTACGAATTCTGTAACTTTAAGGATTTTACTGTCTGCTGCTTCTTGCTCTAAACTCTTTTCAGATTGTTCTCTGTGATGATCTCTTTTCTCTCTACGATATTTAGCGCCTTTTCCTTTGTTAGATTTTCCTTGAAGTTTTTCAAGGGTTTCTCTAACTTGCTTTTGAACATCTTCTTCGCTTGGCTCTTCTTTAACAATAGGACGTCTAGGGGCTTGATTTCCTTTAAACCTATCATTTCCTCCACCTCTGTTAGGAGTTCCTGGCTTGCTTTGATCATTTCCGGCTTGAGGACCACCAACTTTACTTATACGGCGACGTTTCTTTTTATTGGCGTTGTTTGCATTATTTGCATTTTCGCCTGGCTTTGTCTCAGGTTTCTTTTCTTCTTTCTTTTTCTTTGGCTTATTGAATTGTGATAAGTCAATTTTATCTCCAGAAATTTTTGGCCCGGTTAGTTTTTGGTATTGCGTTTCTACTTTTTCATCTGGAACAAGAATTCCTTCACTATTCAATATTTCACGTTTTGGTTCTGCAGGTTTGGTTTCTACAGGCTTTTGAATAGTTTCTTGTTTTGGCTTTTCAACAACCGGTTCTTCTCTGGTTACTACTGGTGCTGGCTCTTCTTTTTTAGAGGTTTCTTGGACAACTTCTGGAACTTCTTCTACTTGAGGAACAGGAACGGCTTCTTTCTTTTTTGGCTCCAAATCGATCTTACCAACCGCTTTTGGTCGCGAAAGCACTGCTGCGGAAGCTTTTATAACTTCCTCTTTTCTGGCTTCTTCTTTTAGTTTTTCCTCAAGCTCACGTTCTCTTTGTTCGCGTAGAATTTCTTTCTCTTTAAGTTTTGCTTCACTTACTTCTTGAGAGGCCACTTTTTTGCTGGCATCTGTTTGAAACTCATTGGAGAGAATTGCATGTACGTCTTCTGAAATTTTGGTATTAGGGCTTTTCTCTACATCAATCCCTTTAGATTCTAAAAAATCTATTGCACGATCTATAGAGATATTTAATTCCCTTAATACTTTATTTAATCTAATTGTTTCAGCCATAAATTGCCTTTAATATACCAAATATTTGTTATTCTTCAAATTCTTCTCTTAGAATTCTAATAACGTCTTTTATTGTTTCTTCTTCTAGATCTATGCGTTTTACTAAATCTTCAACGTCTTGTTCTAGAATGCTTTTAGCGGTATCTAAACCAGCTTTACTAAACTCTTCAATAATCCAACTTTCTATTTCGTCACTGAATTCAGATAATTCTACATCTTCTTCTGCGCCTTCTCTAAATACATCAATTTCATACCCTGTTAATTGACCTGCTAACCGAATGTTGTGCCCGCCTCTTCCAATGGCTTTACTTACTTCTTCTGGCTTTAAAATAACTTCAGCTCGTTTGGTTTCTTCATTGATTTTAATGGAGGTCACTCTAGCTGGGCTTAATGCTCTGGTTATGTATAGTTGTAAGTTGTTGGTGTAATTTATAACGTCTATGTTTTCATTACCCAACTCACGAACAATGCCGTGAATTCTTGACCCTTTCATTCCTACACAAGCTCCAACAGGATCTATTCTATCATCATAAGAGTCTACGGCTACTTTTGCTTTTTCGCCTGGTATTCTTACCACGTTTTTGATGGTGATTAAGCCGTCAAAAACTTCTGGGATTTCTTGCTCAAATAATTTTTCCAAAAATATGGGTGAACTTCTTGACATGATGATGGTTGGTTTGGCTCCTTTAAGCTCAACACTATCAATAACACCTCTTACATTATCTCCTTTTCTAAAAAAATCTGATGGAATTTGCTTGTCTTTAGGCAAAATAATCTCATTGCCTTCATCGTCTAACAAAATAACCGCTCTGTGTCGAATATGATGAACTTCAGCGGTATAAATTTCGCCAACTAAATCTTTAAATTGTTTGTAAATAATGGTGTTATCGTGCTCGTGTATTTTAGAGATTAAATTTTGACGCAATGCTAAAATAGCTCTTCTTCCTAAATCAATTAATTTAACTTCTTCTGATACATCTTCGCCAACTTCAAAATCTGGTTCTATTTTCCGTGCTTCAGATAATGAGATTTCTTGGTTTGGTTCTTCTACTTCACCATCGGCCACTACCACGCGGTTTCTCCAAATTTCTAAATCGCCTTTGTCTGGGTTAACAATAATATCAAAATTATCGTCATCGCCGTATTTCTTTTTTAAAGCACTTCTAAAGACATCCTCTAAAATAGCCATTAACGTTACACGATCAATTAATTTATCGTCTTTGAATTCTGAAAACGATTCAATCAACGCAATATTCTCCATAACTCTTCTGAATTAAAATTTAATCATCACTTTTGCTTCTACAATATCATTATAAGCTATTACAGCTTCTTTTTTTATTGTTATTTTACCTTTCCCTACTGGTTTTGGTTCTCTAACTTTCCATTCTAAAGAAATCCCTTCTTCTGAAACTCCTTTAAGAGTAGCTTCCATGGTATTTGAAGTTGTTTTAACTTCCAGGTCTCTTCCAATGTTTTTGTTGTACTGTCTCTTGTTAATTATTGGAGATGTAGCGCCCGCAGAGGCAACTTCTAACGCAAAATCTACTTCTTCTCTGTCTATATTGTGCTCAATGGCTCTACTTACAAACATACAATCCTCAACATTAACGCCTGCATCGCCGTCAATAACAATTTTTATTTGGTTATCATCAGAAATAGACATTTCTAAAAGAAACAAATCTGTTCTCTCTAACAGGGCTTTTTCAAGCAAATCTTTAACGGTGTTCTTAAACATTTTAATTATAAAAAGAGGGGACTTTTTGTCCCCTCATTTCCTTGTTTTTACCTTACAACGGCGCAAATATATAATTTTTTAATTGATTTCTAAAGTAATATTCATAAATTTATAAGCATAATCACTTTGTTAGCGTGAACTAAAATTATGAAAAAAATACTTATTCCTACAGATTTTTCAGAGCAAGCAGAAAATGCTCTTAAAGTGGCAACTCAACTAGCGCAAAAACATCATGCTGAAATTTATTTGCTCCACACCTTAGAATTACCCATGCAAAAGGTAGATCCTTTAAGCTCCAGTGCCAATCTTCCTGAAGCCATGTACTTCATGCAGTTGGCCCACAAACATTTTGAAACGCTTTTAGAGAAAGATTATTTAAAAGGCATCAATGTTCATGAAATTGTTGAGTTTTACGAAACGTTTAGAGGCGTATATCAAGTATGTAAAAAGCATCAGATAGATTTAATTGTTATGGGTTCTCATGGAACCAATAGCTTTAGGGAAATGCTTATTGGCTCCAATACCGAAAAAGTGGTAAGAACGTCTGAAGTTCCTGTTTTGGTCATTAAAAAAGAACATCCTGCCTTTAAAATAAATGATTTTGTGTTTGCTTCAAATTTTAAAGACTATTACCAAGCACCTTATAAAAAAGCTACCGAATTTGCTACGTTGTTTGATGCTAAAATGCACCTTTTAATGGTTAATACTGCCGGACATTTTATGACCACCCATGATGCTAAAGAGCGCATGCATGCCTTTGCTAAAACCGCCCATTTTGATAACTATTCCGTTAATATTTATAACGATATCAATGTTGAAAAAGGCATTATGAATTTTTCTCAATCCATTAAAGCCGATTTAATTGGTATGTGTACACATGGCAGACAAGGTCTTTCTTCTTTCTTTAACGGAAGCATCAGTGAAGATTTGGTCAATAATGCGAAAAGACCCGTCATGACTTTTAAAATAGATTAATCAAAGTAGTTAATTGTAAATATAAATTCAATAACATAAAAGTTCTGACCTTTTTATAATTATCTTTTAAATACTGTTCGATTAATATTTATTACTTTAATTTACTAAAAATCTATTTAAATATTAATCGAACTCAGGGTAAAAATATCTGCCATATAGAACATTCTATACATAGAAGTTTGGAATTTTTTAATGTCATTAACTGAAATGAGTTTGAAAGACGTTATGCTGAAGCAAAATAAACATTAAAACTTCTATTTTTAAACGAAAACAATTCTAAATAGGATTGCTTTTTTTTTGAATAAAAATAATTTTTGAAGTACAAAAAGTGGTTTAAAGTTATACCGCCTTTATGTTATTTTGTTATTGATTATTTCTTGGAACATTAAACTCCCCTTCAGATATAATATAAGACCGTTGCAAGGGAAATTGTATAAAATAATTATCAAAATATAATTTCAATTATTTGATTATCAGTATATTAATCTGTATTTTAGCATTATTAAATCAGCAAAACACCCAACCTTAGCCGATAGTATTTGTGATACACGTTCACGAAAAATAAAAACGACATTTTTTAAT
>PFKE01000057.1 GCA_002784145.1 Flavobacteriaceae bacterium CG_4_10_14_3_um_filter_33_47
TATTAATATTGTTTTCGCTTACCCAAGAATAAGTGGTTCTTATCCAAGATTTAACCTGATGAATCATTATATGCAAGGCTTTAAAGTTAGCTCCTTTATCACTTAATATTTGTTTTAAATCATAATCATTAGCAATAGGATTGTAACCTTTCCACTTGTCAGTATTGATTTTTGCCTCTTTATCAATGTGCTTATCAAACATTTTTCGCAATGATTTCGCTGAATAATCTGGAATTTGAAAGGTGTAAAAAACGCTTCACTTTTCCCTTATCTGTTAATTCCAAAGCACATACCGCTTTTTTCTTTGAACTACTGTAACTTCTGCCAGGCTTACCTTCTTGGTAGCCACCACCAACATATTCATCAACATTTACAATGCCTTTCATAGGAAAATCTTCACTCGATTTCATGGTCTCACTAACTTTTTGCATAAACATTCTCGCTGTTTTCTCTTGAACTCCAAAGCAAACTGCAGTTTGAGATGCTGAAAGACTTTTTGTGGTCGTAGCCATTTCAAAGCAAATGAAAAATGCTTTTTTTAGTCCAAATTTCACTTTATGGAATAAAGTATTTGCCGTCGCGGATTCGGCATCGCTACAAATATTGCAGGTTCTCGCAAAATCTTTACGTATTTGACTCTTTGTGTGTTTGCATTTTCTGCAAACATATTGTTCCGACCATTTAATTTTTGATAGATATTCTCTGCAATCTTGGCCTGTTTTGAAGCGTTCAGTAAACTCTATGAGGTTTTGACCTTTGAAAATTTCCATTTTTTCTATGTTTTATAAGCCTTTAAAGATATGTAATTAAATACCGACCTGAATAAAATAAATTATTTGAAGAAGAATTTTATGGCAGCAATAAATAAGATAAACGAAATAAAAGCCAATAGAATCCAGATACTTCCTGGATAATACTTTTTGTGAAGTTTCAAATCTTTTCTATAGGTGTAACCAATGATGATGGTAAAACAAATAAAAAATATAATCCCAAAAATGATTTGACCTTTACTGAACATATTGCTATTTTTATGCAAATTTAATTAAAAGAAAAGAATCTATGCAAAATAAAATAGAAGCTGTTAAAGCATTTCATACCGCATTTAAAATAGGGCATAGAGAAACGCCCAAGGCAGATTTAGGATTGGCTAAAAATTTATTGCGCTATAAATTAATGCGCGAAGAAAATGAAGAATATTTAGAAGCCGCCAATAACAATGATTTGGTTGAAGTAGCCGATGCTCTTGGAGATTTGTTGTATATTTTATGTGGAACTATTATTGAACATGGCTTACAATATAAAATAGAAGAAGTTTTTGACGAAATTCAAAAAAGTAATATGAGTAAATTAGGTGAAGATGGCGAACCCGTTTATCGTGAAGATGGAAAAGTTTTAAAAGGACCTTATTATTTTAAACCTAATATTGCTGATATTTTAGACAAATAACTCAGTTTAGGAAATAAACAACAATCTAAAATTATAATAATAAATTCTGACCCTTTTTTTAGAATAAATCATTCAACACTTTAGCCAACCGTATGCCACCTTTTTGCAATTGCGTTCTAACAGTTTCAAAATTATCATACGAATATTGATAGCGTAAGTTTTCTTCACGTTTTACATGGGCGTAAACTTGTCTTGTTATGGTGTGTGTGTCATTTACCCAATCTACTAAAGTGCCTTCTTGAATAGATTTTACTTCTTGTTTTGTTAAAACGTTGGCATTATCGGCAAGTTCAGAATAACTCATGTTGTAACCTTCAATCATTTCCCGGTCCCAAACCGAATGTAAATTAGAATTTTTGTAAAACCATTGCAATTTAAAATCATTTCCGCCTTTATCTTCAACCAAACCTATATGCATAGGTTGATGCAAATCACCTATAAAATGAATTAATAATTTCAAATAAAAAGCCTTGTCATCCTCACTGGAAGTATCATCTTTAATAATTTTAACACAATGGTTAATGGCCGTTACCAAATCGCCACTTTCACTTTTTTTAGAATCTTCGTAATTGGATTCTAATGGCATATTTATAAAGTGCCAGGTGTAAAATTTATCGAACCGCTTATCCGATTTTATATCATCAGCATGCGTAGAAACCAACGCTAAAGATTGATGGTTTAGCAGTTTTTTAATTTTTCTTTTCGTTCTGGATTTTAAATATTGATCCGCTATTTTTCCAACTACGCGATGGCCCGTAGCACTCCAATCGTCTGAAGCATAAGAACTATATGAGCCCAAAAGGCATAAGGAAATGAGTACTGTAAAAAGATATTTCATTCTAAAAATACATTAAAGTTTATAAATTATATGTCTATTTTTTTTACTGAATTTTTTTTGAGCAACAGCATAGGTAAAGCCACACCAACTGTTAGCGAAATCAAGACAAAAACCATGGAAAAACTATTGGTAAAAATAGCGTCGATAAGGGCCAGCCTTTTATTTGTGTTCGTTTCAATAAAAATAAAATTCATGATGGATAATACGGTTTCATAAGCAAAATATCCAGGAATCATAGGAATAACTGGAGGAATTGAAAAAACCACAGGCGGTTGGTGAATTCTATGCGCTAAAGGAATGCTTATAATGCCAACAAAAAGGGCAGCTAAAAGACTGCCAAGCGCCACATGGGCACCAAAATGCATTAAAGCAAACTTGATAAATCCAGCACCAAAACCTAATGCAAAAACGGTGATAATAGCACTTCTTGGAACGTTAAATAAAATACCAAATCCAACAGCGGCGATACCAGACCAAAAAGAGACTTCTATTAATTTTAAAATAATTTCTAACATCCTTAATTTAATTGAAATAAATACATGGCTAAAAATAAACCGATGGCCATGGCCAAAACAGTCATGAGTCCAGTTGTAAAACGTACTACACCATTTAAAATATTATTATCCAGTAAATCTGTAAATGAATTAATAAGCGCAACACCAGGGACTAAAAACAGAATGGAAGTGGCTAAGGCTGCTTGCGGATGTGTTCCAATATTATTAAGAATACCTAAGGATGCCGTTGCAGAAGCAATCAACGAGCCCAGAAAAATTCTTATGTACAGATTATATTTTAATTGATGGGTTTGTTGAAAGATAAATAAGCCTAAAAAGGTACTTACAAAAGCAACAAGCATATTTAAATAATCGCCCTTAAAAATATTACAAAATCCTGCGCCTGCTAAACTTACTGCGATAAGAACAACAATTCTTGGATATCTCTTTATTTTTTTAATCTTTTCAATTTCATCAAAAATTTGTTCCAGGGTCCAATTTTCGGTTAGTGCATGCCAACTGGCTTTACTAATGGCAGAAATAATTGAGAAGTTTATAAGATAAGGCGGAATGTTTTGAACTCTTGTACAACTTTTATTGGTTTCTTCATCCAATAAGGTCATGATTATGGTTTTATGACTAATTAGACTGGAAGCTTTAAAGTTTAAAGCAGTGGCAAACCTATCAATACTTAAATTAACTCGGTTTGTATTGGCGCCAGAAACCATTAAAAGCGACGAAATTTCTAATAATAAATGAGCCGTTTTAATAAGTTTTGAAGATTCATTCATATTAAACAACAATTTTTAATTCTTTGCAAATTTAGAATTTTCATTCATTTAAATACTAACAAACCCAAGCTAATAATCCGTAAATTTTAAGTTGTATTTTCAAATGAAATGTAATAAAATTGCTTTGAGGAATGCTATTTCACAATGTTGAAGTAACAATAGGAACAAAGCTAAGTGACATAAGTAACAAAATGTTGTAAATATTGTTATTATTTTGTGACCTTTAAAAAACCTTAGTGTCTTAAAACATAAATAAACCATCTAAAAACCGCTCCCTAATTAATTGGAATCCATTACAAATATTGATAAGGTGTCTGATGAAGATTTGGTAAAAGCCATTGTTAAAACCAATGACACCTTACTTTTTGAAGTGCTTTATGACCGATTTGCCACTATGGTTTACAATAAATGTTATGGTTTTGCTAACAATGACGAAGAAGCCAAAGATTTAACACAAGACGTTTTTTTAAAGCTCTTTGTTAAGTTGGCAAGTTTTAAAGGGAAATCTAAATTTTCTACATGGTTATATGCGTTTACCTATAACCACTGTGTAAATTACGTAACAAGAGAGGTTTCGAAAAAATTTGAAAAGAAGGCAGTTGACTATCATGATATCGAGAATTTAAAAGAAGATGATTTTGAAGATGCTGGATTTCATGACATGAAAGTCGATAAACTTAAAAAGGCCTTAGAACTTATTTCTCCTGAAGAGAAAATGATATTGCTTTTAAAATATCAAGATTTTCTTTCAATAAAAGAAATAAGCGATGTTTTAGAAATTGGTGAAAGCGCTGTTAAAATGCGAATTAAACGCGCAAAAGACAAACTCGTAATTGTTTATAATAACCTTAAGTAATGGAAAATCCGTTTAAGCAAATAGATAAGCCACTTAAAGAAGTTCCACAAGAACTTAAGGCCAAGGTTATGAACGATATTGCCATTGCCAAGCTTATTATGGAATTGGCAGCATTGTTTTCATATAATATTGGAGATATAATTGAAACGGTTATAAGCAAACGGAAAGACAAAAAATAACATAAACACAAACACTAAACAACATGGAAAAAGTAGAACAATGGAAAGCGCTAGCCATTGAATCAGTAAAAACAATGTGGCTAGAAATTACTAAAATATTCCCAAGTATTATAGGAACCATTATTGTTTTGCTTATTGGCTGGGTGGTTACAAAACTTGTGGTTAAAGTTTTAAAGAAAGCTTTAAAGCTGGCCAAAGCCAATAAACTAGACGATACTTTAAATGAGATTGAAATAGTTGAAGGCAAAAAGCTAAAATTCGACACCATAAAAATAATCACCACGTTTGTAAAATGGATGATGTATGTTATGCTGCTAATCATGGCATCAGACATTATGAATTTAACCATGATTTCTGAACAAATAAGTAATCTTTTAGGCTATTTGCCACAATTATTTAGTGCCTTTGTTATTTTTACGGTTGGACTTATTTTAGCCAATGTGGTAAAAAAAGGCATTAAATCGTTTTTTGATTCTATGGATTTGTCTGGTGGGAAAATCATTAGTCAAGCCGTGTTTTTTTTAATTCTTACGTTTTTATCCATAACCGCATTAAATCAAGCTGGAATTGATACAGACATTATTACAAGCAATATAACCTTAATATTGGCTGCATTTTTACTGGCATTTGCATTGGCTTTTGGTTTTGGGGCACAACGCGTGGTTGGCGATTTGTTAAAAACATTTTACGTCAGAAAAACCTATGAGGTAGGACAGAAAATTGAATTTAATGGCATATCTGGCGAAGTTGAAGCTATCAATAGCATTTCGGTTACCTTAAAAACAGACCAAGGAAAATATGTCATTCCCATTAAAGATATTGTAGAGAACCAAATAAGAATTCAGGATTAATTAGGGTTTGGTTGGTTATTATTTATCCATCCTGATATTATGGAATTCTCTACGTTTGAGGCTGTCTGAATAAAAAGGGCGGTCTCTTTTTTTTATAAAAAGTTTGAAGTTTAACGTGAATAATGTTTAAGCAGCCCATAAAGTTAGTTGGTTAGATTCCATCGGCGTTATATTTAAAGAAGGCTTCTTAGGAAA
>PFKE01000159.1 GCA_002784145.1 Flavobacteriaceae bacterium CG_4_10_14_3_um_filter_33_47
TGCGAATAGTTTCTCTTGATACTCTTTTTTGCCTTGCATAATTATATATAAGAAATTTATCAATATCTTAGTCTTGTGCAACAGGCACAACGTGTATAAAAAATTGCTCGCCAAATGTTAAACCAAAAAATGCTATCTTTAACTCGCCACGAATCCTACTCCGAAAATCCTATAGATTTTCTCGCAACGGAATCATAGCCAAACCGTTAAACGAAACTCCTTTTTGCGTTAGGGATTGAAGCCAGTTACCATGTAACGCGTAAAGCCCGACCTAATTTTGGAAAAATGAGGTAACGCCCAAAAAACAAAAAATCCCACACAAGGTAGGATTTTTTATACATACTAATTTACAGACTATGCAAATAAGGGTTTTCCTTGCATCATCGCATTTACTTTGGTTTTTACAGCTTCTAAAACTGCTTTGTCTTCAAAATTCATAAGCACTTCATCTATTAAATCCACAATGCCAGCCATATCGGTTTCTTTTAAACCTCTGGTGGTTACCGCTGCCGTTCCTACACGAATGCCTGAGGTTACAAAAGGCGATTTATCATCAAACGGCACCATATTTTTATTTACGGTAATATCGGCTTTTACCAAGGCTTGCTCGGCATCTTTACCAGAGATGTTTTTGTTGCGTAAATCTATCAACATCATATGGTTATCGGTGCCTCCAGAAATGATATGATAGCCTTTACCTACCAAAGCTTTTGCCATGGCCTCGGCATTTTTTTTGACTTGTAATATGTAGTGTAAAAACTCATCGGTTAAGGCTTCGCCAAAGGCAGTGGCTTTTGCCGCAATAATATGTTCTAATGGGCCACCTTGATTTCCCGGAAACACCGCAGAATCCAACAAAGCGGACATTTTTTTAAGACTACCGTTTTTTAAGGTTTGTCCGAATGGGTTATCAAAATCTTGTCCCATCATAATCATACCGCCACGAGGACCTCTTAAGGTTTTATGTGTTGTGGTGGTTACAATATGGCAATGTGGTAATGGGTCGTTTAAAATACCTTTGGCTATCAATCCAGCCGGATGCGAAATATCGGCCATTAAAATAGCGCCAATGCTATCGGCAATATCTCTAAATCGTTTAAAATCGATATCTCTTGAGTAGGCTGATGCGCCAGCAATGATTAATTTAGGTTGTTCTTTAGTGGCAATCTCCTGGATTTTATCGTAGTTTAAAACACCTGTCTCCTGCTCTACGCCATAAAATACCGGATTGTAAAGTTTACCAGAAAAATTTACCGGAGAACCATGGGTTAAATGGCCACCATGCGATAAATCGAATCCTAAAATTTTATCGCCAGGAGTTAAGCACGCATGATATACAGCGGTATTGGCCTGACTTCCAGAATGCGGTTGTACATTCACATACTCGGCTCCAAACAAGGTTTTAGCTCTATCAATGGCTATTTGCTCAACTTCATCAACCACTTCACAACCACCATAATAGCGTTTTCCTGGATAGCCTTCAGCATATTTATTGGTCAATACGGAGCCAGCAGCTTCCATAACCTGATTGCTTACAAAATTCTCTGAAGCAATGAGTTCAATACCATGTAATTGTCGTTCTTTTTCAGCTTGTATGAGTTCAAAAATTTGTTCGTCGCGTTGCATAAATTTGAGTTGTAGTTAAATATTGCAGCAAAAATAACAAATAGATTAGTTAAATACGCCAAAAAACATATATTTACTCTTAAGTTTTTAACGGATTTATTAACGATTAAAATAAACCTAAATTTTAAGTGTTTTATTCCATTAAAATGAAAAAATTGTGTAGGTTTGAATAGATTATAATAAAAAATAAAGACATAAGTTATGCCAATATCAGCTAACAATCCAGATAGAAAATCGTGGTTGCACGTGGATAAGAATTCCGATTTTCCCATTCAGAATATCCCTTTTGGAGTTTTCTTAACCAGAGATGATATTATTACCATTGGTACTCGTATTGGAGATACCGCCATTGATTTAGGGGCCTTGCATCAATTGGGATATTTTGAAGGCATTCCGCTAACCGATGATATTTTTCTGCAAGATACTTTAAACGATTTTATTGCAGATGGCAGAAAAACGTGGCGTTTGGTAAGAAACCGAATTGCAGAAATTTTTGACAGCAATAACCCCATACTAAAACAAAATAAAAGCCATAAAGAAATTGTATTGTTCAGGTTGGATGAAATTGAAATGCAATTACCTGTTCAGATAGGCGATTATACCGATTTTTATTCCAGTATTGAACATGCCACCAATGTAGGCAGTATGTTTAGAGATCCGGATCATGCCTTGTTGCCAAACTGGCTGCACATTCCTGTGGGTTATCATGGAAGAAGTTCTTCTATCATTCCATCAGGAATTCCTATACACAGACCTCAAGGACAAACCTTCCCAGATGGTGCTGAAACACCCATTTTTGGACCTTCAAAATTATTGGATTTTGAACTGGAAATGGCTTTTATTACAACCGATGCCAACGATTTAGGAGAACCCATTCCTGTTAATGAAGCCGAAGAATATATTTTTGGTTTGGTTTTGTTTAATGATTGGAGCGCCAGAGACATCCAAAAATGGGAATACGTGCCTTTAGGACCTTTTCTATCTAAAAACTTCGCATCGTCTATTTCGCCATGGATTGTGACCTTAGATGCCTTAGAACCTTATCGTGTTGAAGGTCCTAAACCTTTAAAAACACTTTTACCTTATTTACAGTGTAAAGGAAAAAAGAGTTTTGATATTCAATTGGAAGTTGCCATTCAGCCGCAAGGCGCTAAAGAAACGGTAGTTTCAAAATCTAATTTCAAATACATGTACTGGAATATGTCGCAACAACTGGCACATCATACCATTAATGGTTGTCCTGTAAATTCAGGAGATTTAATGGGAAGCGGCACCATTTCTGGTCCAACCCCAGACTCTTACGGTTCCATGCTTGAACTAACCTGGCGCGGTGAAAAACCCATAACCATGAAAGATGGTTCTGAACGTAAATTTATTAATGACAACGATACCGTTATTATGCGTGGCCATTGTGAAAAAGACGGCACCAGAATAGGTTTTGGTGAAGTTTCCACCAAATTATTGCCTGTTTTTCAAAAGAAATAAACTAATTTTGCTTTAGAATTATAAACCCTCAAATAAACCATTTGAGGGTTATTTTTTAGTTTGGCATTACAATTGATTTTCTATAAGAAACCCCTAAAATACAACCTTATGAAAAAACTATTACTCCTTACATGTTTAGCTGGTTTTATCCTATCATGTAGCACCAGAAAACAGGTTGAAAAAGCTATTAATACTGGCAATTATGAACTGGCTATTGCCGATGCCCTAGATAAGCTTAAAACCAATAAAAGTAAAAAAAGCAAGGAAGATTATGTGCTTATGCTTCATGATGCCTATATAAAAGCGGTAGACCGAGATTTAAACACCATTAAATTTCTTAAAAAAGACAACAATCCTGAAAATTATCAGGCCATTTATGAAACCTACGTGAAACTAAATGCTCGTCAAGAAGCCATAAAACCCATCATGCCTTTGCAAATTAATAACAAAACCATTCCGTTTAGATTTAATGATTACAGTAATGATATGTTGCAAGCCAGAGATAATACTTCCGATTATCTTTATGAAAAAGGACTCGATTTATTAGATTCAGACTCTAAACCTAACATTCGAGAGGCTTATAATGTGTATAATTATATAGAATCTATAAACCCTAATTATGAGAAAACAAGAGCGTTTATGGATGAGGCTCATGCCAGAGGAATTGATTACGTAATTGTGAATATTGAAAATCAGTCCAATCAAGTGGTTCCAAAAAGACTGGAAGACGATTTGCTGAATTTTGATACTTATGGACTCAATCAGTTTTGGACGGTTTATCATGCTTATCAAGACACCAATCTAACCTATGATTATTCCATGACTTTACAGATTAAGCGTATTAACATTTCACCAGAACAAGTTAAAGAAACGCAATTGGTAAGAGAACGTGAGATGGTTGATGGCTGGGAATATAAACTTGACAGAAATGGCAATGTAAAGAAAGACAGCTTAGGTAACGATATTAAAGTTGACAAGATTATCAAGGTAAAAGCGCAGTTTTCGCAATTCAATCAAATAAAATCCACTCAAATTATTGGCGATGTGGTGTATGTTGATTTAAAAACTCGTCAAATGGTAGACACTTTTACGCTTGAAAGTGAATTTTTGTTTCAAAATATATTCGCAGCTTTTAGAGGTGATAAAAGAGCCTTAACTAAGGATGATTTACGCTTATTAAACAACAGACGCGTGCCTTTTCCATCCAATGAACAAATGGTCTATGATACCGGAGAAGACTTAAAAAGGAAGCTAAAAAACATTATAAATAAGTTTAGAATTAGAACTTAAGCATAAAATTGTTAAATATGTTTGTGAGTTAACAGTATAAAACTTATTTTTATCAACAACTAATCATAAAAATTTAAAAATGGAAGCATATTGTGTAAAGTGTAAGTCTAAAAAAGAAATGAAAGACGCAGCAGAAACTACCATGAAAAATGGCAGAAAAGCTATGAAAGGTAAATGTCCTACTTGTGGTACTGGAATGTTTAGAATCATGGGGAAATAATTTCCGTAGACTAAAAAACAAAAAAACTCCCAAAAATCCTTTGGGAGTTTTTTTTATTAAAATTGATAATTTTTTTAGCCAGAAGTTGTTCTAACACAATCTGTCCCATCTAACTGACAAGCAGAACAATAATCTCCATCTGGAACACAACCACAACAGTTTGCACAAGCTTCAGTAGTACATACTGTATTACCAGCATATACTAATGATGCCTCTGTTGATTTTTTGGAATTTGAATTATTATTTTTTTCTTTTAATAAAGCAATAGTTGAAATTGAACCATCTTCATTAAAGAATCTAAGATAGTTATTCCCATCTATCTCTTCTATATGATGAGAAACTGCTCTATAACCTAATTTGAAATTTGATGAAAAGTTGTTAAAAGAATGGACTAATTCTTTGGCGTTTACTGTTAATACAAACTCACCATTTTTTTCGTAGCCAACTTTGCTACCTAAAAATTCTTTTGCTAAAACCCCTGATTTTTCAATATTAACCAAGTTATTAGTAGATTCTTCTTCTTTGTTACATGAAATTAATACAACAAGACTCATTAAAACAAATAAAACTTTTCTTCTCATAATAATATAAATCAATGTTTGTATAATTCAAAAATAAATAATAAATCTCTCATAACCAAATCAATACAGTATTAATTTGAGTAGATTACGCATTCTCTTCTAAGCTAAAAAAATCACCAGAGTCTATTCTTTTTAAATGCTGAAAGGGTTGGTTATACATATAAACCCACGTTTTTAAACATTCACCCGTTTCAAGAGTCGCCTTAATTAAGGTTCTTGTATACTCATTTGGATATTCTGAAGTCTCTCCAATACCTTCATAAGTGTCTAAAACTTCAAAGATCATTTTGGTATCAAAGATTTTAAAAATATGTCCATACACTTTTTCTGATGGATTTTCGCTTGTTATAGCACCTGGATACCAATCCACTTCATACAGTCTTCCATTAAAATAGCCCGTTCCAACAAACTCAGAATGTGTTGCTAAAAAATGAGCCATATCACTATTAAAATCCTTTAGCAACGTGCCGTAAACAAATAAATATTCTGAATTCATTAAAAATAAGCTTAAATAAAACGATTTAAATCTAAATCGTTTATAGCACCATGGGAAGCATGAGCTACAACGATTCCATTTTTAACAACCAACAATTGTGGTGATTCATGGTACACATCAAATTTTGAAGCTATAGCATTTGAAACATCTCGGTAACCTATTAAATCAAGGTAATACAAATCAACATTATTTTCAGAAAAACCGTAATCTTTTTCAAATTGTTTCAGCACCATTCTACTAATGCCACAACGCGTTGAATGCTTAAATATGATTTGTGTTTTGGCAACCGATTTTTCATTTAAATCGTTTAATTGATCTAAAGAAGTTAGTGGTATCCAAGGTAATACTATTTGGTCTTTACTTTCAGATGAAGTGTTAAATAGCTTGTTAAATAATCCCATAGTTTGTATCTTAAAGGTGATAAGTCGTTGAACTCTCTTGAAGCTTACAACTGACTTAAAGTCTTGTCTTTATTGACTTTAACTGACTTTTTGTCTCCTTACCTGTAATGGTAAGATTGTTGAAGTATTCAATTTGCAAAGAAATACAAATAACATCATGAACTTAAATAATTTTACAATAAAATCGCAAGAAGCCATTCAGCAAGCGCAACAACTTGCTCAAAGTTTTGGTCATCAACAGATAGAAAATGAACATATTTTAAAAGCTATTTTTGAGGTTGATGAAAACGTGCTTCCATTCATTTTAAAAAAATTGAATGTTAATATTAGCATCTTACAACAAGCCCTTGATAAACAACTGGAAAATTTTTCGAAAGTTTCTGGTGGCGAAATCATGTTATCTCGAGAAGCTAGTAAAACTTTAAATGAAGCCTCCATTATTGCTAAAAAAATGAAGGATGACTTTGTGTCTATTGAACATTTAATTTTAGCGGTGTTTAAATCAAACAGTAAGATAGCACAAATGCTTAAAGACCAAGGAGTCACTGAAAAAGCTTTACAAGCCGCTATAGATGAGATTAGAAAAGGCGAAAAAGTAACGTCACAAAGCCAGGAAGAAACCTACAATGCACTGAACAAATATGCAAAAAACTTAAATCAGCTTGCAAAAGACAGCAAATTGGATCCTGTCATTGGTAGAGATGAAGAGATTAGAAGAATTTTACAAATCTTATCTCGCCGAACCAAAAACAACCCCATCTTAGTTGGAGAACCAGGAACCGGAAAAACAGCCATTGCTGAAGGATTGGCCCATAGAATTGTGGATGGCGATGTGCCTGAAAATTTAAAAGACAAGCAAATTTTTGCTTTAGATATGGGTGCTTTAATAGCAGGAGCCAAATATAAAGGAGAGTTTGAAGAGCGATTAAAAGCCGTCATCAAAGAAGTCACTAATAGTGAAGGAGATATCGTGCTATTTATTGATGAAATACACACATTAGTAGGTGCTGGCGGCGGACAAGGTGCTATGGATGCTGCCAATATTTTAAAACCTGCTTTAGCAAGAGGTGAACTGAGAGCTATTGGTGCAACGACCTTAGATGAATATCAAAAATATTTTGAGAAAGATAAAGCTTTAGAGCGTCGTTTTCAAAAAGTCATGGTTTTTGAACCCGATACAGAAAGTGCCATCTCCATCCTTAGAGGCATTAAAGAAAAATATGAAACCCATCATAAAGTCCGTATTAAAGATGAAGCTATCATTGGTGCAGTAGAATTATCACAACGATACATTTCCAACAGGTTTTTACCAGATAAAGCTATTGACCTTATGGACGAAGCGGCTTCAAAATTGCGTATGGAAATCAATTCTAAACCAGAAGAATTAGATGTTTTGGATAGAAAAGTTATGCAATTAGAAATTGAAATTGAAGCTATAAAAAGAGAAAAAGACGAGGTTAAGTTAAAAGCATTGAGTTCTGAATTGGCCAATGTAAAAGAAGATAGAAACGAGGTTTTTGCTAAATGGAAAAGCGAAAAAGAAGTGGTTGACAGCATTCAAACCACAAAGCTCAACATTGAAAATTACAAATTAGAAGCTGAACGTGCCGAACGTGATGGCGATTATGGTAAAGTGGCTGAACTTCGCTATGGAAAAATTAAAGAAGCCCAGGAACAATTAGAAAAGCTTCAAAAAACATTGTTAGAAAATCAATCAGGTAGTTCTCTTATAAAAGAAGAAGTTACCTATGATGATATTGCTGAAGTGGTGGCAAAATGGACAGGCATCCCTGTGGTTAAAATGCTTCAAAGCGAACGTGAAAAACTTTTAAAATTAGAAGATGAATTGCACAAACGCGTTGTTGGACAAGAAGAAGCCATCATCGCCGTGAGTGATGCTGTAAGACGAAGCAGAGCAGGTTTGCAAAACCCACAAAAACCAATAGGAACCTTTTTGTTTTTAGGGACAACAGGTGTTGGGAAAACAGAATTAGCCAAAGCATTGGCTGAATATCTCTTTGACGATGATAATGCCATGACCAGAATTGACATGAGTGAATATCAAGAACGTCATGCGGTTAGTCGATTAGTAGGTGCGCCTCCAGGATATGTAGGATATGATGAAGGTGGACAATTAACAGAATCTGTTAGAAGAAAACCGTATTCAGTCATTCTTTTGGATGAGATTGAAAAAGCACATCCAGATACCTTTAATATTTTACTGCAAGTTTTAGATGAAGGCCGATTAACAGATAACAAAGGCAGAGTAGCCGATTTTAAAAACACCATTATTATCATGACTTCAAATTTGGGAAGCCATTTAATTCAAGAGCGATTTGAATCTACAAAAGACATAGATTCTGCCATTGAAGCTGCAAAAGTAGATGTATTAGGATTGTTAAAACAAACCATAAGACCCGAGTTTTTAAATAGAATTGATGATATCATCATGTTCACGCCTTTATCAAAGGAAAACATTATGGATATTGTAGGGTTACAAATTAAAAACATCACTAAAATGATTGCTAAACAAGGTATAACTTTTGACGCAACACCAGAAGCCATCAGCTATTTAGCAACTAAAGGATATAACCCAGAATATGGTGCTCGACCCGTAAAACGTGTCATACAAAAAGACGTTTTAAATTCTTTAAGCAAAGAAATTTTATCTGGAAAAGTAACCACAGACAGCATTATCCTTTTAGATGCTTTTAACGATAAACTGGTGTTTAGGAATCAAGGTGATTTAATTTCAAATGAGATTTAATGCAAAAAAATTATTTATTTGTAACAAAGGATAAATAAAACAGTCTTATTATTGGTTGGTTAGTTTAAAAGCAATGTAAATCAATTCTATAGAAAAAAATATAGACGATGCGCATTGCTTTTTCTGTTAAATTTTCTCTTAAAAATCATTTTTAAAACAATAAAAAATCATTTTTTTCATTTACTATATAGATTAATTTAGTAAATTTGTTTTGTCGATTAAATAACCCCTTTCATCGAAGATTTAAATCAACATTTCCCTCTCCAAATTTATTTTAAAACACATTAACAAAAAAAACCTACTTATAATGGACATCAATGCTTTCATAGATTATACTCTCTTAAATTCAACCGCTACAGAACGTGATATCGTTAATTTATGCCACAAGGCATTAAACAATAATTATTACGCTGTCTGCATTAACAGCTGTTATGTACCTCTGGCAAAACAATTGCTAAACAAAACGCCTGTTAAAATTTGTAGCGTCGTTGGGTTTCCGTTAGGAGCTATGTCCACAAAAGCAAAAGCCTTTGAGGCTCAAAAAGCTATTGAAAATGGTGCTGATGAAATTGAAATGGTTATTAATTTAGGTTTACTTAAAAGTAAAAACTACATAGGCCTTTTAAAAGATATTTATGATGTTAAAATGGCCATCAATCACAAACCACTAAAAGTGATTATTGAAATAGGCGAACTTTCTAAAAATGAAATTATAAAAGCCTGTGAAATTTGTTTGGATGCCAATGCAAACTATATAAAAACTTCCACTGGGTTTGCCCATGGAGGTGCCACATTTACAGCCATAAAAATCATAAAGAAAACCGTAAAAGATGATATAAAAATAGTGGCCTCTGGTGGCATTAACGATTTTGAAACGGCTGCTAAGTATATCCAATTAGGAGTTCACAGAATTGGAGCGACTCAAGAATTAAAAGCAACCAAACCGTCCTTGGTAAAAGAAATTTTATAATCTATTCCTTAAAAAAAACAGTACCAAAAAAACAATTTTGATACTGTTTAAAATCATTATTTTAATGGATAAATCCGTATCGATTTTTTAAATGATACTTAAATTTATCAAAACTTCATTCCAAATCCAACGCCTAGAATTAAAGGATTAATATCCACATCTGCATCTACGGTAGCACCAAGTGCTGTTGTAGCATTCACAGTAGCCGTGGTATTCAATAACAGGTATTTAGCATCTACGTTGATAAACCATTTATCGTTTAAAAAGTAGTCAAACCCTAGCTGAAAATCAATTCCTAAACTATTATCATAATCAACCTTATCTGCAACAGGGCCTTCATCTGCATTGTAAAAAATAGTATAATTTACCCCTGCGCCTACATAAGGTCGTAAAACTTCACCATTAAAATGATACTGTAAGGTTAAGGTTGGCGGCAATAACCAAACATCTCCAAGGTTAATATCGCCAGCACTGGTAGAAACAGCTTTAACATCATGGTTTGTAGTTGCTAAAATCAATTCAGCAGCGATGTTTTTAGTAAAAAAATAAGTAAAATCAAGTTCAGGTACATAAGCAGTGGAGATTTGAACATCGCCTCCAATGGCTTGAATACTTGCAGATTCATTTGGTATAACTGCCAAACCTCTTAATCGAACTTGCCATTTACTGAAATCCTGATTAGATTTAGGCTCACTTTCTTGAGCATTAACAAAACCAAACGTTAAACATAGCATTAAAGCAGTAAAAATTGTTTTTCTCATTTTATAATTTTTTAAAATTTGTTGCAACCATATTTTTTAATTTTTCTTAAAAACCTAACAAAAGTCATGTAATAAGTAAAATTATTTTTGCATACTATGCTCCTTAAATTATGTCTTCAAAACTGTTTATATTCAAATAAAATAATCTTAACTTTAACCTATTAAATAATCCAAATGAAATCTTTAAATAAATTTATTGACCACACGCTTTTAAAAGCTACGGCAACCCAAAAAGACATTATTACCCTTTGCAAAGAAGCCATAAGACATGATTTTTTTTCTGTTTGTATTAATAGTTGTTATGTAAGTTTGGCCAAAGAACAATTAAAAAATACCCCAGTTAAAATTTGTAGTGTTATAGGTTTTCCATTAGGAACCATGTCTACACAGTCTAAGGTTTGTGAAACCGAAAAAGCCATACAAGATGGCGCTGATGAAATTGATATGGTTATGAATGTTGGGTTTTTAAAAAACAAAGACTATGATGCTGTTTTAAAGGATATTGAAGCGGTTAAACACATCATGCCCAACCAAACCCTTAAAGTTATTTTAGAAACCTGTTATCTTGAACCTGATGAGATTTTAAAAGCTAGTGAACTTGCTATTGATGGAGGTGCTGACTATATAAAAACTTCCACTGGTTTTGGAACAAGAGGTGCTTCTTTTGAGGATATTAAACTCATGAAGCAAGTGGCAAAAGAAACCACAAAAATAAAAGCTTCCGGTGGCATAAAAGATGCAGAAACAGCTCTTAAATATATTAATCTTGGTGTGCAAAGACTGGGAACTTCTTCTGGAATTGCCATTGTTAATGGCGAAACATCCGATTCAAATCACTAAATCAAAATTAAATTTCCAACAAAAATGAGTGTACATATAGAAGCTGAAAAAGGCGATATTGCAGAAACTATTTTACTTCCAGGAGATCCTTTAAGAGCTAAATGGATAGCAGAAACTTTTTTAGAAAACCCAGTTTGTTTTAATAAAATAAGAGGCATGCTGGGATATACTGGAGTCTATCAAGGAAAAAGTGTGTCTGTAATGGGTACAGGCATGGGTGTTCCCAGCATATCCATTTACGCTCATGAACTGATTACAGATTATGGGGTTAAAAACCTCATCCGTGTAGGTAGTGCTGGTTCCTATCAAGCACACATTAAAATTAGAGACATTGTTTTGGCTATGGCAGCTTCTTCAAATTCCGGAATCAACGAACTAAGGTTTGGTGGCGCCGACTTTGCTCCTACAGCCAATTTTGAATTGTTTGAAAAAGCAGTGGCTGCTGCAAAATCCAAACAAATAACAATCAAAGCGGGTAACATATTTACTTCCGATGAGTTTTATGCAGACGATTTTGAATCTTACAAAAAATGGTCCAAGTTTGGTGTATTATGTGTTGAAATGGAAACTGCCGGTTTGTATACCATTGCAGCCAAACACAACGTGTGTGCTTTGAGTATTTTAACCATTTCAGATTCTTTGGTTACAGGTGAGCGCACCAGTAGTAGCGATAGAGAAACCACCTTTAAAGACATGATTGAAATTGCCTTAGAACTGGCTTGATTTTTTTTAATTGCATCTTTAAAACATAATACATTAAAAAGACATAAAAATTAAATTGCTGATGTTCTTTTGTATGTAACCATTAATTATGGTTGTACCCACTTAAAACGAATCGTTTGCCCAGTGAATTTTTGTGAAAGTACATTCATAGATGATTCTTCTAATTGAAATATTCTAGGGTAACCACCCGTTGTTTGACAATCACGCATTAAAACGATGAGTTTTCCATCGGGGGTTAATTGAACAGTTCCCGGCATTACCAAAGAGGTTATTATGGGTTCTAAATGGTTTTCAAGTGGCTGCTCAAGTTGATAAGCCATTCTGTTATGATGTTTAGAAATAGAAAACTCTTTTGAAAACAATGCCTTGATTTGATTTTCTGAAAGTTGATCAAATTCAGGTCCTTTAAAAACACTTATAACTTTAGTATTCAAATAAGAATCATTTCGTTTAATGGATGCATGCTTTTTATTAAAAAACGCCGTGTTTTCAGAAATTGACAGCAAATCATTTTTATTTATTTTAAAGTGATTTGTTATCCCTTGATACATGCTTTTACTTTGGTATATTATTTCAGTTTGGAAACCCCCAAAAACTGCCAAATAACTTCTGAGCCCATCCATATGCTTTCCAAAAGACAACATGTCTCCATCTGTAACTCTCACTATTTGATTCATTTTAATGGGCATATTATTTAAACAAGGAGATAAATTAGCGCCAGAAATGCAGAAAGTTGTATGACAATGAAATTTAAGTTTAGGTCCAGTCATAGTGATTTCCATAACGGCTTCCTTCACCTCATTGCCCAATAAACTATTGGCAAATGTTGCTGCATAGGTATCCATAACCCCAGAAACAGGAACTCCATATTGTTGATAACCAAAGCGTCCTAAATCTTGAATGGAATCGTAAAATCCTTCTTTAAGAACCTCAACCATCCATCGCCTCGCTTTCTATATTATAAACACCAGCTTCAACTGAAATTTTGATATTTTGATGCTCTTTAAATGATACTGGAACAAAAACTATCTTGTCTCCAGAATTTGCAAAACAAGGAATCTTCTTCGTGACATCAAAAAAGGAAATTGGAGAGTTGCCAATAATATGCCATCCACCAGGACTTTCATTAGGATAAATACCTGCTTGATTTCCACCAATGGCTACAGAACCTTTTTCAACATTTAACCTTGGCGTAGATTTTCTAGGCACATAAAGCGATTGAACTAGACCACCCAAGTATAAAAAACCTGGTAAAAACCCGATAAAATAAACGGTATAAATACCATTAGAATGAAGCTTAATAATGTCACTTTTTGATAAACCGATAGAATTTGAAATATCCTTCAAATCAATCCCAAAAGAATCGTCATAACATACCGGTATTTTCCACAAAACTGACAAGCTGTCATTATGAAATCTGGATGAATTATAGATACTTTTTAATAAATCAACTTCATTTTCAAAATTCCTACAAACCGTATTATAACTTATTAATAACGAGTTATATGCTGTTTTCAATTCAACAATAGATTTAATCTTTTTTTCTGAAATAGCTCGTTTAAAATGAATGATGTCCTCTAAAATAGTTTCACTAATTATGGAAGGCCATTCTATTAAAATAGACCGATTGCCGTAAGGTTTAAAGGTTAGTTGAAAACTCATTTTCTAGCGTATTTGAATACCTTTTTTAGCGAGTCTAGCTTTTAAATCTTTTATTAAAACTACAGCATTTGGATGATCGCCATGAATACAAAAAGTGTCAGCCATCATAACTATCTCCTTACCTGAAATGGTTCTAACTTTTTTAAAAACTATCATTCTATACACATGTTCAAACACTTGAATAGAATTGTTAATGAGTGCATTATTTTTAGTTCTTGAAACTAAAGCCCCATCCGCATTATAATTTCTGTCTGCAAAAGCTTCACGCATAATTGGTATATTATTTTTAATTGCCAACGTTTCAATTACAGAATTATACGGCACATATAGCTTAATGGGTAATATAAAACTTTTCATGACTTCGATAATAACCTCTGCAATTTTAGTATCAACAGCAGCGAGATTATATAAAGCGCCATGAAGTTTTATATGGTTCAATCTGGCTTGCTCCTCTTTTAAAACAATCACTAAAGCTTCTATCTGCTCTTTTATTGAGGTATATAAAGCTGCACAAGTCATCTCTAAGGGCTTACGTCCAAAATTTTCTTTATCAGGAAATGATGGATGAGCACCAATTTTAACTTGATATAGCTTGGCTAATCTCACAACCTGTCTCATGGTTTCTAAATCGCCTGCATGACCGCCACAAGCAATATTGCAGGATGAAATATAAGGCATTAATTGAGACTCGTTATGCATACCTTCTCCAACATCTACATTGATATCAATCCTTGTTTTCTGCACCATAATAGATTTAGATTAAAATTTTATTTGCAGTTAGCATTTATAACAGCTAAGAAACTCCAACCATTATAAAGACAAACAAAGCTTAAAACATGGTAAATTTTATAAACCTTTGTAAATAAACCATCTAGTTTATTATTATTAAACTAATTATTAAATACATATTAACCTTGTTTTAATAACGTTTCTACAGCAACTTTTAGCTGAGTATCCTCTCCTTTTGATTTATCATCTGGATTGTTAGTCACCAAAATATCTGGTACGGCTGGCCCTAACTCCATATTAGACTGTGTTGCTTTAACATACCAACCCCTAAACGGCATCCTTACATAAGATCCATCCATGAGTCGGGCAGCTCCTGTAGATATTACAGCACCAAAAGTTGGCTCTCCAACCAAGGTTCCAATACCTAAAGCTTTATAGGCATGAGAAAATATTTCAGCATTTGAATAGCTTGTATGATTGCAAAGCGCAACAGATGGCTTTGTCCACGATGCTAAGGGTAAACGCTCACTAAATGGATAATGATCAATAAATTTAGTGTGCTCCTTTTCTAAATTATTTGCTGCGCCTCTTGGAACTGTGTAAGCATGCTGTTTTACGCTAAGAACCGCCATTAAATAATCGGTTGTCCATCCGCCACCATTGTAACGCACATCAATGACCAAACCTTGTTTCCCTAAACCAGCTGCGGTTAATTCTCTTTCAAATGTTTCAAAACTTTGCCAATTCATCCCTTGAATATGAATATAACCCAGCTTTCCATTAGAATATTTATCGGTTAAGCGCTTTCGCTCCTTTACCCAGGCATCATAATTTTCTTTTCGGTTACTAGAAGTAGGTCTGATTACCATTTCTTGCTCTGCATCGCCTCTCTTAATTTCTAAATAAATTTTCTCATTAGAAGTGCCTTCCAATAAACTATAAAAATTTAGATTCTTAGTGAGTTTAGTCCCATTAACAGACGTTACAACATCACCTACTCTAATGCTACTAACACTTTTGTCTGCTGGCATGTTTGCCACTACAGAGGTAACGTTTAAACTTCCGTTAAGGTTAGGTTTGACCTCTAACCCAAGCAATCCGGTTGTTTCTTTTTGTAATGTTTCTCGATCTTTGCCAACACCAAAACCCATATGACTTGCATTGATTTGACCCAACATCAAATTGAAAATATTTTGAAAATCGGTTCTTGTTGAAGCTTTCATAGCTAATGGCTTGTATTTTTTCTTTAATGAATCCCAATTTTGACCATGAAAATTTGGGTCGTAAAAACCATCGTTAATGGCTTTCCAGCCTTCTTCAAAAATTTGATTGGATTCTTCAAAATAATCTACATCCATTTTTGCACTAATCGCTAAAGCCTCTGATTTGTCTGTTGTCAGATTTAGACTTGTTAAATTTCCTGTGCCTGTGGTCATGATGAAAATAGTTCCCTTTTTATCTGCTAAAATATTGGATGGTTTGGTGTTTTTTGAAGTAATTTCTTTCTTGTCCTTCCCTTTCCAAGATATTTTATATAAATCCGTTTCAACTTCAGCATCGCCTCTACTGCCATTGCCAGTGGTGTAATAAATGGTCTTTCCATCGTTGGATATATACCTGCCAAACTCGCCACCAACAAAAGACGTGACTTGTACTTGTCTTTCATAAATATTGTCAAAATCTATGGTAATATCTTTAACTGTCTCTTTTGATTTATCCTCTTTTCTATCTTTATCGGCGTCTTTCTTTTTATCTTTTTTATCGTCTTTGGTTTCTTCTTCTTCCCAATCTTGGGCTGTTTTTTCCCAATCAGACTTATTTAACCAAGTAAACCAAACGTCGTAATCGCCATTATTCCTATTGGAAGAAAAAACAAGTTTCTTCCCATCTGCACTCCAAATAGGACCTCCATCTTGTTTAGGATGCATGGAAATATTTACAGGTTGCTTGGTGTTATCTGCTTTATGAATGTAAATTTCCTCATTAAAATCTAAATCACTTAAACTGTAGGCTAACCATTTTGAGTCTGGAGACCAAGACACATCACTTGCTGTATCCCAACCATCTAATAAGATGGTTTCGTTTGATAACTTTCCTTGGGCATCTATATTAGAAACTATTAATTGTCCTCTTCCTCTTTTAAACACCATTGATTTCCCATCAGGTGATATGATTGGATCTGTTTCACCTTCTTTTGTATTGGTTAATCTAACAACCTTATATTTTAATGTTTCCAGTAAATCTGATTTTTTAGAATCATCGGATTTTAACAGATATAAATCGTTTTGTCCATCTCTGTCCGAAACAAAAACCAAGGTGCTATCATTCAACCAGGTTGGCATTCTATCTCTATAAGCCGACTTGGAGACATTGACTGTCTTTTTATTATCCTTATCGGTTGACCTAATAAATAATTCACCTCTAATAACTAAGGCTGTATGCTTGGCGTTAGGAGATAACGCTAGGTCTTCAATTTGATTAGAAAATGTTTTATGCTCAATGGGGTCAAATCTATAATCTGAACCAATGGTTAGTTTTACTTCTTTTAAAGCCTTAGAGCTTGTATTTAGAACAAACAATTTATCGCCCTGAACCATAGCCATATCTTTACCATTGGCACTTACATTGAATGAAAAAATTCCCATATCTGTAAAAGAAGTAACGGACTCAACGGCACCTGTTTTTTGTCCTTGCTCATTAATGCTTAGTTTATGAACATTGTATTTGCCAGACCTAGACGATTGAAAATAAATGGTAGAATCGTCTCCCCATTGCGGATAAAAATCGTTCCCATCAAAGGTTGTTAATTTTAGGTACGTGTTTGAAGCTATGTTGTACAACCATATATCTCTATTGGCTGGTCCACGATACGCCTCTCTGGAAATTCTGCAAGAACCTTTTACAAAAACAATAAATTTTCCGTTAGGTGATACTTTCGAATCAAAACCAACGGTTGACATAAATCGTGTTGGTGTTCCACCTTGGTCACTTACCATATGTGTTTCGTATTCTCGTTCTACTTGAGCAAAATCTCTTCGTGTTGAAAATATAATGTTGCCATCTTTTGTGTAATCTGTTATAAAATCTGAAGCAGAATGAAACGTGATACGCTTTGGCAAACCGCCTTGAGCAGGAATGACGTAAACATCGCTGTTGCCATATCGATCACTTTCAAAAGCAATGGAACGACCATCATAACTCCAAATAGGATTGGTATCATACGCTTCATGAACCGTGATTCGCCTCGGGTTCTGACCATCTATGGTAGAGGTCCAAATATCGCCTTGAAAATTAAAAGCTATCTGTTTTCCGTCCGGACTGATGGAAGGACTGTTAATTAATGGTGTTTGAGCCATGCAAAATGGGCTTAACAATAAGGCAAGCATGGATAATTTTGGAAATATATTCATAGTATTATAGTTAGATTTCTAAAAATAATTTTTTTATGTTGTTAAACCTTAATTTATTTAGTTTTTAACAAAACATAAATCTCATTTTATTCATTTTTCACAGAAGATAACGCATAAATAGCAAAACTTCCTAACCAATGTCCGCCTTCATAACTATCGCCTACAATACTAGGCAACGAGTAATTAATATGTTGATTGGCAATATTTTTTAAATGCTTGTACTCTGGAAGCCCTTCAGCAATGTTGTTTAAACACCAAGCTCTTGAAAAATTAACACCATCTAAATGCACCAATTGTCCATCGGTTCTATCAGAAACCAAACCAACCTCAAGCGTGAACTTATCATTTTTTAATTGAGGTAAAAATGCGTCTAGCCATGTTTTAAATTCTTCTTTAGGCAATAAGCGTTTCATTAAAGCCGCTTCTTCTAAGCACGGTGATAAAAAATCGCTTCCACTCGGTTCCCAAGACATGGGGCAATCTTTATCATTTAAAAAGAAATCATTGGCTCTGGTTATGATGGCTGTTTTTAAAACGTCGTTTTGCACCGTTTCAGCATAATCATAAGCAAACGATAAGCCGAAGGCTGTATTAGCATGTGTTCCAACGCGTAACGGGTAATTTAGTTTGGGTAAAAATTCTACGTATTTATTGCTGATTAAATCGGTTAAAGGTTGCAAATTAGTTTCTAAGGTTCTGGCAACTGGCGCATCCCAAGTATGTAATTCTTGGGCTAACTTTAATAACCAAGCCCAACCATATGTTCGCTCAAAGGATTTGTTTTGTTCGCCTTCAAAAAAAGCAACTTCGGTTAGAATGTTTTCTTTAGAGATGCTTTTAAGGAGCCTTTCTTTAATAGCCTTAACATGCTCAATTTCTGGAAATGTTTTCAACAAACGCACCAAACTCCAATGCCCATGAACCGATGAATGCCAGTCAAAACACCCATAAAAAGCCGGATGCAAGGTTTTAGGCGATAACAAATCAGCATCACTGCCTAAAGTCTGCCCCAAACGGTTTGGATATTCTATCTCCATACAATGCAAGGGCAATTGCGCCAAACGGTTGGCTTGTTCTAAATTGAGGATTGGTGTTTCTACCATTTCAGGTTTTGGGATTTCTATGGCGTCTTTGTTTTCTTTTTTTGAGGTGTTGCAGCTGAGGGCTAAAATAGTTAGTGAAATGATGATGTGTTTTTTCATTTAAAAAATTTAGGATTAAATATTATAAATAAACGAAATTTTACACAAACGTCCTGTTGGATGCTACTAAATTTTCAATTGTAAATCCAGCACTACCAAGTTTCTTTATTTTATATTACTTTTATAGCTTTTTTACATCAATAAAAACGTGCATGAAAAACAATACTAATTTTAGAATATCTAATTTGGGAGAACCTACGAAAAAGTCGCCTATACATTTAAGCAAAATTAAAGGCGATAATATTTTTAATTTCATTGATGATAATAACCGAATTTTAGCCGATGTACAATTGAACCATTTTACCGCTTCTTTACAAAACGCTGTGCAACCCGATTCTTATGAGCGTTCTGGACCTCGTGAAAGAATATTTTTTGAAGGTAAGCATACCACGGCTGCTATTGTAACCTGTGGCGGACTTTGCCCTGGCATCAATAACGTGATTCGAAGTTTAGTGATGACGCTGCATTACTTTTATAATGTAAAGCGAGTTGTTGGCATTCCTTATGGCTTTGAGGGGTTAAATCCTGAATTGGGTCACGATTTGGTTGAACTTACTCCAGATTACGTAAAGAATATCCATGAGTTTGGAGGTACTATATTAGGCTCTTCAAGAGGTGGGCAAGATGTATCGGTCATGGTTGATACTTTGGTATCGAACAACATAGATATATTATTTACCATTGGTGGTGATGGCACCCTAAAAGGCGCCAATGCGATAGGTACTGAAATTATTAATAGAGGTTTAAAAATTGCGGTTGCCGGAATCCCAAAAACCATAGATAATGATATAGATATCATTGACAAATCGTTTGGTTTTGAAACCTCCTTTGATGTGGCTTGCCCTATCGTTAGAGACGCACATAACGAAGCAACTGGCGCATACAACGGTATGGCTATCGTGAAATTAATGGGAAGAGATAGTGGTTTTATTGCAGCCTCAACAGCCCTTTCCATGCCCGTTGTAAATTTTGTTTTGGTGCCGGAAATGGATTTTGATTTAGAGGGAGAGAACGGATTCCTTGAAACCCTTAAAAAAAGATTGCAATCTAAAAAACATGCGGTAATTGTTGTGGCCGAAGGCGCAGGTCAGCATTTGTTTGAAACTAAAAGTAATAACGTTGTGGATGCTTCAGGTAATATTCAGCATAAAGATATTGGTTTGCTACTGCAGCAAAAAATCAAAGACTTTTTTGATAGCATAAACATGAAAACAACCATAAAATATATCGACCCGAGTTATATTATTAGAAGTGCGCCTGCAAATGCCAACGATAGCCTATTTTGCAACCAGTTATCTTATCATGCGGTGCACGGCGCCATGGCAGGAAAAACAAATTTTGTTGTGGGAAGTGTCAATAATAGGTTTGTTTACTTACCCATTACCGATGTTACCAAAAAACGAAAAAAAATAAATATGGAAGGCGGGTTTTGGTTTGGTGTTTTACAGAGTACGGGACAACCGTTTTCGATGAAATAATCACGATTTAAAAAACTGTGTAAGTTCAAAAAAATAGCTTTGGTGTTAACCCTTGCTAGCGCTCGTTTACAACAAATGCCCATACACTAGTGAACGAGATTCCGCCATCCGCAGGAAGTATCAACCCAACCACCCTTCTCTATCCAAACTCCGATATTGAATGGCTTCACTAATATGAGCCCCATTAACATCTTCAACACCTTCTAAATCGGCTATGGTTCTCGAAACTTTTAAAATGCGGTCGTAAGCACGAGCTGATAAATTTAATCGTTCCATAGCGGTTTTTAATAATTGTTTAGAAGCGTCGTCCAACACGCAGTATTTCCTGATTTGTTTGGTATTCATTTGGGCATTGTAATGCACCACCTCTGAGTCTTTAAAGCGTTCGGTTTGAATGTCTCTGGCTTTGGTAACACGTTTTCGTATCTCAACCGAGGTTTCACTTTTTCGGTCTTCAGATAATTTTTCAAAAGGCACTGGTGTGACTTCAATATGAATGTCTATTCTATCCAATAAAGGTCCTGAAATTTTACTTAAATAGCGTTGCATTTCTGCAGGACTTGAGGTTACTGGCGCATCTGGATCGTTAAAATAGCCACCAGGACTCGGATTCATGCTCGCTACCAACATAAACGACGATGGATACGTAACCGTAAACTTCGCTCTGGAAATGGTGACTTCTCTATCTTCTAACGGCTGACGCAACACTTCTAACACGCCACGTTTAAATTCTGGTAATTCATCTAAAAATAAAACCCCATTATGCGATAAGGATATTTCTCCAGGTTGAGGAAAGGTGCCACCACCAACTAAGGCGACGTCGCTAATGGTATGATGCGGACTTCTAAAAGGGCGTTGTGCCATGAGTCCTGTATCTTTTACTCTACCAACCACAGAATGTATTTTGGTGGTTTCCAAGGCTTCATGTAAGGTCATAGGTGGTAAAATACTGGGCAAACGTTTGGCCAACATGGTTTTTCCTGCGCCTGGCGGCCCTATTAAAATAATATTATGGCCTCCTGCAGCAGCAATTTCCATACAACGTTTAATGCCTTCTTGTCCTTTTACATCACTAAAATCGTGCTCGGGAAATTCTAAATTTTTCTCGAACTCTTTTTTGACATCCACTATTTCTTGATACAACGGAATATTACTATTGAAAAACTGTATTACTTCCATGATATTATCTACACTATACACCTTTATCCCTTCAACTATAGCAGCTTCTTTAGCGTTTTGACTTGGCAAAATAAAACCTTTAAATCCTTCCTCTTTAGCCTTAATTGCAATAGGTAACGCTCCTTTTATGGGCTGCAACGTACCATCTAATGATAATTCACCCATAATGATGTATTGCTCCAAACTTTCTGCTTGAATTTGTTTTGATGCTGCTAAAATCCCAACAGCTAACGTTAAATCATAGGCTGAGCCTTCTTTACGCAAATCGGCTGGTGCCATGTTGATAGTGATTTTTTTTCCGGGAATTTTATAGCCATTGTTTTGAAGCGCGGCTGCTATTCTATAATTACTTTCTTTAATGGCGTTATCAGGTAATCCAACCAAATGATACCCTACGCCAGCATCGACATTTACTTCAACGGTTATGGTGGTAGCTTCTACCCCAAAAACAGCACTTCCAAATACTTTTTTAAGCATAAAAATTGTTTACTGCTTAAATGTAAGAAAAGTATTTTAAAAAATTAAATTTAATAAAACATAATCTGTTAATGATGCAACTTGTATAACATTTCATAATCATTCATGGTATCAATATCCGTAGTATGCTTAATTCCATTGAGAAGTATCAAATTTTTTGAATGTTTAATTAGCAATTCCTTGGCGCCTTTGTCATCATTTAATTGCAACAAATCTTCAAAATAAGTTTTGTTGAAAATAGCAGGAACGCCTCGCTTACCATTCTGATACATAGTGCAAATGATTTTATTTGGGTTTTGGTGATGAAGGTTTATCATCTCGTTCAAATAGTTTGAGTCAATAAGTGGCTGATCTGCCAGCATGATAAGAATGCCATCCATATTTGGAAGCGATTCTTTTATGTGGTTAACGCCTATAACTATGGAGTGGCTTAGGCCTTTTTCCCAAGATTCATTAAACAAAACCACCATATTACCCGAATGAATGCTGGGTTTTATTTTATTAAAATGCGCTCCTAAAACCAGTATATTCTCAGTATTAAGTTCATTAACGGTATTAATAGTGTGTTGCAACAAATTGGATTCTTTCCATTTGAGCAATTGCTTTGGAACACCCATTCTTGAAGAGTTTCCTGCGGCAAGTATTAATACTGCTAGTTTTGCCAAATGAATTTAAATGATTTAAATATGAATGCGTCCTGATTTCTCTTTTAAAGACATGGGTACTTGGCTTCTAATGACTGATAAAATTTCAGAGACAATAGAAATGGCAATTTCTTGAGGCGTTTCGGATCCAAGATTTAATCCGGCAGGCGCATAAATGCTATCCATTAAAGCGTCATCCACTTCGGGACAATATTCCAAAAATTGAGACAGTATTTTTTCACGCCGTTTTGATGGTCCAAGCATGCCTAAATAAGCTGGTTTTTTATCTTTTAACTCTATTAAATACTTTAAGTCATTTGAGAAGTTATGAGTCATAAGCACCATAGCTGTTTGGTCATCAATAGATTGTAATTCTAGAGCATCAGGAGATACAGAAAAAAATGCGCTTGCTCCAGGAAAATCAGACAGGGTTTTTGATTCTAAAGGACCCGATATTACAGTGACTTCCCAACCGTTATAATGTGCTAATTTACATAACTGAACAGCATCATGTTCAGCGCCAAAAATCATGAGCTTAAAACAAGGTTTTAAGGTTTGTTTAAAAACCAACCCTTGATTGTTTTCTTCTATTTTTTTTGATACTGGGTAATTTTCCCCATTAAAATTAACTACAGAACCTATGGCATTACTTTCAGCAAGCACTCTTGTAAAAAAACAGGTTACTTGAAAGGATTTTCTATGCTTCAACACTTTTTGGAATTGTTCTAAAAACTTTGCATCTGGATGGAAGGGCTCAATCAAAATATAGAGAATACCTTCGCATCCCAATCGATATCTACCATCATAGGTCATCATTTTAGCTGTTCCCGATTTAAAAATCGACTCTGATTGACGCAGAATATCTTTTTCCACACAACCACCACTAACAGCACCAATCATGTTGCCCGATTCAAGAATAAGCATTCTAACGCCTGGTTTTCTATAAGACGAACCTTCTAGGTCAACAACCGTTGCTAAAACAGCTTTTAAACCTTGGTTTTTTGCAGAAAGATAGCTTTCAACTATTGTTTTGAATTCATGCGTCATAGATCAAACCGTTAGCTTATATTTTTAACCAAGTAGCTTTTGTGCTTTAATATGATTTGCAAAAGGTTGTGTTGTTAAACGTTGTCCTGTAGCTTGGTATAGGGCGTTTGCTAATGCTCCAACCGCTGGTGGCAATCCTGGTTCTCCTAATCCCGTTGGGGCAATTTCATTTTCAACAAAGAAAACCTCAATGGCCTCGGGTGCTTGGGAGTGACGCATTAATTGGTATCTATCAAAATTCATTTCATTAGCAGCACCATTATTAAATGTTAATTCGCTGTACATAGCATGTCCAATACCGTCTATAACGCCACCTTGAATCATGTTTTTTGCAGCATCTCTGTTGACTACAATACCACAATCAACGGCGCACCATACTTTTTTAACTTTTGGTTGACCATTTTCTAGAGCAATATCCAAAACTTCTGCTACATAAGAATCATGACAAAAGTAAGCAGCCACACCGCGATAAATTTCGGGTTTTTGTTCTCCCCAATTGGATTTTTCTTTAACTAATTTCAAAACACCTGCATAACGCTTCGCTTCATAATCATGTTTTTCTCCAACAGGATTTTTAATGGCACGGTCAAACAATTCCAAACGAAAGTCTATAGGATCTTTTCCTGCTGCTTCAGCCACTTCATCTAAAAATGATTGTTCTGCACCAGCGGTGAAGTGAGACCTCGGAGCTCGCCATGCGCCTGTAGTAATATTTGTATTTGCACTAATTTCTTCTGCGGAATAGTTTTCAACGGTTCCAGCAGGAAAACGGTCAGGAAATATAGAACTCTCTGGTAATCCTGTGCCTTTTACTGAAAATGCTATGATATTATTATGTTCATCTAAACCCGCTTTATAATGAGATAAGTAAGCAGGACGATACGTTCCTTGACTCATATCATCTTCTCTTGTATAAATTAACTTAACCGGAGCGCCTATTTTTTGCGAAATGGCAGCCGCCTCTAAACCAAAATGTACATACAGTCTTCTACCAAATCCGCCGCCCATTCTGGTCATATTAACCGTTATGTTCTCAATGGGGAGATTTAATAATTTGGCAACCGAACCTTCCAATGCTTCAGGTGTTTGAGTAGGACCAACAAGTTCTGCCGAATCTTGGGTAACATTAGCATAGAAATTCATTGGCTCCATCGTGTTGTGAGCTAGGAAAGGCGAACTATAGCTTCGCTCTATAATCTTAGTTGCTTTCTTAAATGCCTCGTCTGGATTACCATCTTTTCTGCTTTTTTCTACTTTACCAGACATGAGTGCTGTTTCCATAGTTTTCATATGAATTTCAGAACTCTCTAATTCACTGACTTGTTCCCAATTGGCTTTAATGGCTTTTTTGGCTTTTATTAATGGCCATGTAGAGTCTCCAACAATAGCTATGAGCTGTAAAAACCCTTTTTCATCAGACCAACTTGGTTCTGGAATGGTTATATCAATCATAAAAGCATCTGATACTCCCGGCATCTTTTTAATTTCTTCTTGGTTGAAATCTTTTAATTTCATACCAAAAGCTGGTGGATGTTGAATCATGGCTATTTGCATGCCTTCCGTTTTGAAATCCAATCCAAACAATGGCTTGCCAGTCACAATTTTTTTACCATCTACGTTTTTAACACTGGTTCCTATTAATTGAAAGTCTTTAATCTCTTTGAGTTCAATTTCTTCAGGAATTTCAATACCAACTGCTTTTGAAGCTATGTCGCCGTATGTAATACTTCGTTCGCTATTTGTTTCTTTAATCACACCTTTTGCAACACTTAAATCTGAAACGGATAGTCCCCATTCTTTTGCGGCGGCCTCTAATAACATTCTTCTACCTGCAGCACCAGCCATTCTTAAGGCATTCCAACTTAATTTTATGGAAAGGCTGCCACCAGCAAATTGATTTTGATAGAAACCGGTATTTAAAGGGGCTTGCTCAACCACCACATGTTCCCAATTTACATCCAATTCTTCTGCTACAATCATGGGCATGGATGTTCTTACATTTTGACCAATTTCAGGGTTGGGTGAATATATGGTGACCATACCAGTATCACCTATTTTTATATAACCATTAATATCATACCATTCATTTGGAATGGCAAGCACTTCTTTGCTTTCTTTGTCTGTAATACATCCTGTTAACCAGCTAAATCCTATAAGCATTCCGCCACCTGCTGCCGCAGATACCTTCAAAAACGAACGACGGTTGTATTGTGTTTTTATTTTTGTCATGACTTATGAGTTTAAAGTTTTGATGCGGTTTTAATAGCTTCTTTTATTCTTATATACGTACCACATCGGCAAATGTTTCCATTCATAGCGGCATCAATATCAGTATCGGTAGGATTAGGATTGTTTTTAAGCAAAGCCGCAGCTGTCATAATTTGTCCACTTTGGCAATACCCACATTGTGGCACATCATGCTCTAACCATGCCTTTTGAACAGGATGATCGCCTTCTTTTGAAAGCCCTTCAATGGTTACAATGTCCATTCCTTGTAATTGAGAAACCAATAAGGAACAACTACGCAAAGCATTCCCGTTTACATGAACGGTACAAGCACCGCATTGCCCAATACCACAACCATATTTAGTGCCTACCAAATTAATTTGGTCTCTTAAAACCCATAACAAAGGCGTATCTGAATCCGCTTCAACAGCATGGATTTCTCCGTTAATTTTTAAATTATAAATTGGCATGTTTTTGATTTTAAATGAATAAAAAAAATGATTTTTCTATAAAAATAAGAAAAAATAAGAAACCATGCATTCTTTAGTTTACAATTAAGAATTTCTTAATGCAAAATCTAATGCTTTTCGCTCATTAAAATACACATTTTTTTTATCGATAAACCCAACATGCCCACCATGTTTGGGCATTTCTAAAAACAAATATGGGTTTTGTTTTGCTGCTTTAACCGGATAACATTCTGGAGATAAAAATGAATCGTTTAAGGCATTTATTATAAGCGTTGGTATTTTGATGTTTGGCAAAAACTGCAAACTACTACATTGAGCATAGTAATCTGCCCCATCTTTAAACCCATGAGCTTTAGCGGTATAAACATCGTCAAAATCATATAAGTTATTTATAGAATTTAGTTCTTTTAAACTTAAAATATCTGAGAATTTTTGTTGCTTTATTTGCAATCTATCAACCAGATGTTTTTTAAATCTATTATGGTACAATCTGTTTTCAAGCGCATGTAATTTTTTAGCAGAGCCTTCTAAAAAGCAAGGCACAGAAACCGCTATAACCGCTTTAATTTGTTCTGGTATATCTTCTCTTTCACCTAGATATTTCAATGCCATATTTCCACCAAGACTAATCCCTTTTATATAAATATGGGTATAATTTTTAGTGAGCATGATATGATTGATGATAGCTTCTAAATCTTCTGTAGCTCCTGAATGGTACGACCGGTATTTTAAATTATCCATTCCGCTACAACCTCTAAAATTAACACTCACCGCATCCATGGCGTTTTGATTGAAAAGTTTCGCAGTTCCAGTCATATAAGGTCTTTGGGCATTGCCTTCTAGACCATGTAATAAAATAATAAGCTTTTTGGTTTTTTCTTCTGAAAAACTCCAATCTAAATCCAAAAAATCTTCATCAGGTAAAGTGATGCGTTCTCGTTCTTGAATGAGCCCTTTTACTTGTCTAACCAATCCGGAATAAACGGTAGAAACATGTCCGTTTCTAAAAAAATAAGGTGGTTTATAGGTGCTTTCTACAATGGGCATACTAACAAAATTCTAAAGAAGTAAACTTAAATGTTGAGCCATTAAACAAACCTTTATCGCTCAATTTTAATGAAGGAATTACTAACAACGCCATAAAAGACAAAGTCATGTAAGGTGCTTGTAAGGTGCTTCCCAATTGTTTTGCCATACGGTCTAATTCTGCATATTTTTTCCCTACGGTTTCTCCGTCTTGGTTGCTCATAATCCCTGCTACTGGTAATGGAATTATTTTTTCTTTTGAATGGGTTACCGCACAAATACCACCTTTATGTTCAATAATTAAATTAACCGCTCTACAAATGGCTTCATCCGAAACCCCAACCGCTATAATATTATGCGAATCATGACCAACAGATGATGCAATGGCGCCTTCTTTTAAACCAAAATTCTTAATAAATGCGATGGCTGGTTTCTGGTTTTGATAACGATTAACAACCGTTATTTTTAAAATGTCTTTCTCAACGTTTGAAACCAAATTACCGTCTTGTATTAAGCTTTCCGCAATTATTTCATTGGTTACCAATTGTCCTTCTAATGCTTCAATAACTCTTATTTTTCCTGCTTTTGAATCAAACTTGAAATCTGAAATATATTTCTTATTGGTTTTAAAATTATTTAGATTTTTAAACGTCACGGGGTTAATAGTTGACTGATTATTTCCAAAGACCATTTCGCCATTGATATACGTTTGAAGTGTTTTAAAATTCACCAAATCTTCCACCACAATACAATCGGCAAAATCTCCTTCTTTTAGCAAACCAACTTCAAGATTATAATGCTTTACCGGATTTATACAAGCCACCTGTAACACCTTGAACACATCCATATTTTTAGCAATTGCCCGAGCACACAATGAATTAATATGATTGAGCAACAGATCATCCGGATGTTTATCATCACTGCAAAACATAATGTTTTCAAAATGATTAGGCAATAAATCAATCAAGGCTTCAAAGTTTTTGGCAGCACTGCCTTCACGTATTAACACGTTCATGCCCTTTTGAAGTTTTTCCAGACCTTCTTCGTAAGTAAAACATTCATGATCTGTTGAAATGCCGGCATGGATATATTTTGTCAAGTCCTCACCTCTTAAACCAGGTGCATGACCATCAACCGGTTTATTAAAATGCTTCGCCCAGTCAATTTTTTTCATGACTTCTGCATCATCCAATAAAACTCCTGGATAATTCATCATTTCCGTTAAATACTTTATGCTTGGGTTTTGAAGTAATATTTTAACATCCTCTGAATCAATAATGGCTCCAGCAGATTCAAAAGACGTTGCAGGCACACAGGATGGCGCTCCAAAATTAAATTTAAATGGGACTTGATTTCCATTTTCTATCATAAATTCTACACCTTCTAAGCCTAAAACATTGGCTATTTCATGGGGATCGGAAACCGTTGCAACCGTGCCATGTTTAACCGCCAAACGAGCAAATTCACTAGGTACCAGCATAGAACTTTCTATGTGAATATGAGCATCGACAAAACCTGGAAGTATGTAATGATTTACAGTATGATGTTTTTCGATAATGGATGCAATCTTGCCGTTTTTAAACGAAACTTCACCTTTATAAATTCTTTTATTAGGGATATCAACTATTTGTCCTTGTATGGTCATTTACTTTAATTCAATTTTTAAAATTTGTTTGGTATTTTCATTCACTTTAAATCTGTTATCAGCCCGTTTACTTATTACCCAAACAATCGCTTCATATGAGCAAAGCAACCAGATGTTTTCTTTATCAATTAATGATAATTTTTCGTCTTTAAAATACTTACTTAATTTTTTCTTCCCTTGCATTCCCAAAGGATAGAAAAAGTCGCCTTCCTGCCAAGGCCTTATCAAAAGAGGAAATGTCAGACTGCCTTTATCGACATAAATACTATTTGAATGGCTATTTAAAACAGAATCCACAACACTTAAATGTAAAGTTCCAATAGGCGTTGCTGTGTGCCATTGATTGTTTTCAATGGTTATACTATCTTGTTTTTTATCTGAAGAAATATCCCTTAAAATTAAAACATCTCGGTCTTTTAAAAGCCTGTGTGAAGAAGAAAATAACTGTTTGCCTGATTGCGCTTCTAATAAGTTAACCACATTATACCATTCTGTAAAACCGTAATCTTTTAAAAACTCATGAAGATAGGCTTTAGGATTGTTAAGTTTTTTAAATTCTGAAACTTTAAGTTTTATCTCTGTTGCATCCATAGAGACTACAGCTCTTTTTAATACAGCGTTTAAACTCTCTTCCACCATATCTGCAGTATCGTTGAGATTGTTTAAGGTGGTTTGAAAATTTTGCAAAAAATTAGGATTCAGATTTTTAAGAACCGGAATAGCCTCATGCCGTAATTTATTCCGTAAATATTTGGTTGAAGCATTGGAGCTGTCTTCACGCCATTTTAAATGGTGATGAATGGCATAATCTTCAATATTTTGCCTAGAAAATGGCAACAACGGTCTTACAATAATATCATTAACCTCAGGTATTCCTATTAAACCGTCAAGGCCTGTTCCTCTTGATAAATTAATTAAAAAGGTTTCTAAATTATCGTCAGCATGATGCGCTGTTAAAACGTATTCAAAATGAAGTTGCTCAGAAAGTTCTTTAAACCAGTTATAACGTAATTCTCTTGCTGCCATTTGAGTAGATAATTTATATGTTTTAGCATAGGCTTCGGTATCAAAACTTTCAATAAACACTTCCAAATCCAACTTTTCTGCAAATTGCATAACAAAGTCTTCATCGGCATCACTTTCATCCCCTCGTAAATTAAAATTACAATGCACCAAAGCGATATTTAATTTTAACTGATAACACAGATGAGCCAGCACCACACTATCCAATCCGCCAGAAATGGCAAGCAGAAGTTTGGCCTTCTTTAAAAAAGAAAGCCTTGTTTCAATATGATTTTGAAAAGACTCTATCATATTTCAAATATACAACTTTGAACTATGAAATGAATACGATGTTTGTATTATAAAATGACATAAATCATGATTTTTGTTTAAAAAAAAGCCTATCTTAAATGGGTTAATTTTAAATACCAATACCATGAGTTCTATAGAAAATTTAAACGATAAAGCCACAAAACTTGCCTTTGATAAACGAGTGATTTCAGCAACACAACAATTATATCCATATGTAAAGCACAGACTTTATATTGGAGAATCCACCGGAATTTTACCAAAAAAAATGTATACCTCATCAGGTATCATTGATGAAAGTATTGCACAATATTATGAAAGCGGATATAATATAGATAGCGATGTGGATGCTATAAAATTAATGCTTTTTAAATATGTGAGCACTTATTTAGAATCGCTTTTTAAAAAAGAAGCCTATCATAAAAACACCTTAAGCACCCATGATATCCTTGAAGAAGAACTGGATGAGTTAGAAGAGCATTACACCATTGATGGAGATTGGGACTTTATTATGAATGAAGAGCTAAATGACATATCTTACAAACAAGACCCTAAGCACAAGCATTTGTTTTTATATGATGATTATGCAAATTCCGTTTTATCAGCTTTTGAAATGGAAGACTTAACATCCAACAAATCCAAAGAACTTTTAGGCAGTCTATATAGCTGGTTACCTTTAAATGTTTCTAACATTATAGACTTGCTTGTTTTTGGAAAATTAAGTTTTGAAGAAATTTCCAAAATAAAAAATATAGAAGTAAAACGAGTTGAATTTATTTATGAAGAAGTAAAGAAACAATTTAAGGATCATTTAGATTAATGCTCTAAAACATCCCTCATAGCTTTGGCTTTCACCAAACATTCTTCGTACTCTTTATGTGGATTACTCTTTGAAGTAATAGCGCTGCCTACAGAATAAGACACATATTTTTTTGTTTGGTTGTATAGAATGCTTCGTATGACCACATTGAAATCAAAATCGCCTTCTGGAGATACATAGCCAACGGCACCAGAATATAAACCACGTTTGGTCTCTTCTAATGCCTCTATGATTTTCATGGCCGAAATTTTTGGAGCTCCGGTCATGCTACCCATAGGAAAAGTGGTTTTTATAATATCAACCGGATGGACTTTTTCATCGACCTCAGATGTTACGGTAGAAATCATTTGATGCACCTGCTTGAAGGTGTAAACCTGACATAATTCCAAAACTCTTACACTTCCTTTTACAGCTGTTTTTGATAAATCGTTGCGCACTAAATCTAAAATCATAATGTTTTCGCTTCGTTCCTTTTCATCCTTGGATAAATTGGTTTTAAACAGCTCATCTTCTTCATGGTTTAAAGACCGTTTTGCGGTTCCTTTAATAGGTTGCGACGTTATGGTAACACCCACTTTTTTTAAATAACGTTCTGGTGAAGCCGACATTAAAAACAAGTCGTTCAACTTCAAAAAAGTAGCAAATGGTGGTTTTGAAATGCTATTGAGTTTAAAATAGGTCTCTAAAGGATTGATATGGGTATCTTGGGCATAAAATTCTTGGCATAAATTGGCTTCATAAATATCCCCTCTGTGAATATATTCCAACATACGATGCACCTTTTCAAAATAGGCATCTTTATGCATACGCATTTTTATTTTAATGGCATTATCGCTTGGAGAATCTGTTGATGACTCGATATCTTGAATTGATTTTAAATCATTTTCTATTTGCTCTTTAAAAATATTCAAATACCTAATTTCTAATTGATTACCTTTAATGAAAAATAATTTTTTAGGTTGAAAAAAGAACAATTCTGGAAATTCCAATCCATCAAAATTTTGGCTTTCTAAATTTTCAACATTGTTTTTTAAATCGTAAGTTAAATATCCAAAAATCCAATCGTTAACTTGAGACCAATAATGTTTTAGGGCACTAAACGCATGAGGGTAATTTGTTTGAATACTACTAAAGGCATCAACCGCTAATATGGCATCAAAACTGGCAAAGTCTTGCTGGTAATTATTAGAATCTAACCAAACTACTTCACTAAATTGTTGGCTCCAACGCAATAAGTTTTCTTTAAATAGTTCAGGATTATCAGTGGTATGGCTATACGTTGTTCTCAATCATAAAAATTATAAGGTAAAGTTAGTTAGATTCCTTAAAAAATTACAAATTTTGTATATTACTTTTAAATACGCATTCATGTATACTTTAGAAAATAACAAATTAAAAATAGCGGTTAAAAAAATAGGTGCAGAATTATGCCAAATAGCATCCGTACAAAACATTAATGAGTTTTTGTGGAATGCAAACCCAGATGTTTGGGCTAATCATGCTCCAAATCTATTCCCTATCATTGGCGCACTAAAAGATAATAGCTATCTCTTTGAAAACAAGTCTTATCAGCTTGTAAAACACGGTTTTGTAAGACACAATAAAGACATGATATTGCATGAACAAGCTCAAGACAGCTTAACATTTAAACTCACTTTTAACGATGCTACCTTAGAATCATATCCATTTAAATTTGAGTTTTTCATAACCTATAAGTTAACCAATAATATGGTTGACATTATTCATACGGTTAAAAACTGCGATGATAAAACCATGTATTTTTCATTGGGTGGTCATCCAGCCTTTAAATGTCCATTATATGATGATGAAAATTATGAAGATTATTTGTTGGAATTTGAATGTGAGGAAAACTCGGTTAGACTTCTCATTAATATGGAAAACGGATTAATTTCATCAAAGACTGAAACGGTGTTTAATCATTCAAATACCCTAAGATTAACTCATGATTTGTTTCAAGAAGATGCCTTAGTTTTTAAAGATTTAAAATCAAGAAAAGTAACTTTAAAAAGCGATACTTACGGAGCCATTTTAAGCCTTACCTACAAAGAATTTCCTTACTTAGGTATTTGGGCAAAACCCAATGGCAACTATGTTTGTATTGAGCCTTGGCTTGGTATTGCCGATAGTGAGGATACTAATAAAAACCTAAAAACCAAAGAAGGCATTCTTGCATTAGGAACCGACAAAACCTTTACAGCTACCTATAGCATTGAAATTCACAACAATCATCTTATTTAAAACGAATAATAAGCTTAACTTTGTTCGCTAAAAGAATTCTGTGACCTTTCAAGATTTAAATTTAAACACACCTTTATATAACGCTTTAGATGATTTAGGGTTTGCCTCGCCTACTCCAATTCAGGTCGAGGCATTTAATGTAGTAAGTTCTGGTAAAGACATGGTTGGTATTGCACAAACAGGTACTGGCAAAACCTTTGCCTACATGCTTCCCATTCTTAAAAATCTAAAATTTTCTGAGCAAGAAACACCAAGAATTTTAGTATTGGTTCCAACAAGAGAGTTGGTTGTACAAGTAGTTTCTGAAATTGAAAAACTTGCCAAATACATAAATGTGCGTGTTTTAGGTGTCTATGGAGGTACCAATATAAACACTCAAAAACAGGACATTGCAAAAGGATTAGATATTTTGGTTGCAACACCAGGACGTTTTTATGATTTGGCATTAAGCAGGGTTTTACAACTTAAAAATATACAGCGATTGGTGATTGATGAAGTAGATGTTATGCTAGATTTAGGCTTTAGGCATCAATTAATCAATATTTTTGACATCTTACCAGAACGACGCCAAAACATTATGTTCAGTGCTACCATGACACACGATGTCGATGTTATGATTTCTGAATTTTTTAAATCGCCCGAACGTGTTTCTATCGCCGTTTCAGGAACGCCTTTAGAGAATATTTTGCAACAGCGATTTAACGTTCCAAATTTTTATACCAAAGTTAATTTACTCAACCATGTATTACAAAACACCGAAGAATACAACAAAGTCTTAATTTTTATTGGTTATAAAAAACTGGCCGATTTACTTTTTGAAAACTTAGACGAAACGTTCCCTAACCAATGTTGTGTGATACATTCCAATAAAACACAAAACTACAGATTGCGGAGTATTGAGCAATTTAGACAAGGGGATAACCGTATTTTAGTCGCTACAGATGTGATGGCTCGAGGCTTGGATATCGATAACATCAGCCATGTTATTAATTTTGATACACCTGATTATCCTGAAAACTACATGCACAGAATAGGTAGAACCGGTAGAGCAGAACGTGAAGGGATTTCGTTATTATTTTCAACAGAAAAAGAATTAGAAAGTGTTGAAAAAATAGAATCACTCATGAAAATGGTTATTCCTTTAATGCCATTTCCTGAAACGGTAGCAATCTCTGAGCAACTTACTGAAGAAGAACGTCCACAAATAAAGGAGCTCCATAATCCCATAAAAAAAGATGAGACTTTTGGGCCAGCTTTTCATGAAAAGATAGCCAAAAACAAAAAGGAAAACTTAGGCGGTTCATACAAATTTAAAATAGCCGAGAAATACAAAAAACCAAAAACCCGAGGCGATAAAAATTATAATAAACGCAATAAGAAAAAGTAGTTTTTAAGCATGTTTATCATAACAAATTCTGACTTCGATTTATGGTTATGCTGTTTCCATTAAAACATGGCTTATAAACTTGGTCTGCTTTTCGGTTTTAATCAAAAAAAGTAACCCTAAAAAACCAACTTTATGAAAATACAGTTGATATTGGGAAAAATGAAGAAAAAAAACCGACTCGGGTTTTCGAGTCGGTCTGTTTTTATTAAGTTTTTGGTGTTTAGAATACTAAATCTGCTACCAAATCAAATTCATCGTAAATTGCTTTATCTTTTAAGCCATCAAAGAAACTTGCTGAACCATATTTTACATCGTATGCTGTTCTGTCTACTTTTAAAGTAGCTGTAGCTTTACTTCCGTAAATTGAAATGCTGAAGGTTATTGGATTTGTTTTTCCTTTAACAGTCAGATTTCCTGTAACAGAGTAAGAATTTTTTCCTGTAGCTTTTACATCTGAAAACACTAAAGTAGCTGTTGGATGGTTTTCAACTCCAAAGAAATCATCCGATTTTAAATGGCCTTCTAGCTTCCCTTTGTATTCACCTTCTAAATCTGTGCTTGCTAAAGTGGTCATATCTACCACAAATTCTCCTCCAACTAAGACGTCCTCATTAAACTCTAACGATCCAGATTTTATGGCAATAGTACCTTCGTGCGAACCGGTGACTTTATAGCCTTTCCAAACTAACTGGCTATCTTCTACTTTAATGTCTTTTTTTTCTCTATCAAGTCTTGTGAAAGAAAATGTTGTAAAAGCTACTAAAGCTACAATGGCTAAATTTTTAATTGTTTTTTTCATATTACTTATTGTTTAATTTATTATTAATTGTTAATTGTAAATATCTTTGAATAATAGATTCAATGCTAATTTTTAATCTTTTTTTAACTAAGACCCATAATAAAATTTTTCCTTGATTATTTTGCCGTCTTTCCATTCTTGCACAGCTATTTGTGTAAAATTTTTATCACCCAATAGTTTGTGCGTATAATCAAAATGCCATTCAACCATCGTGGTATTTTCACCAATGGCAATTTTTAATGGTTTTGCTGCTCTAAACTCTGTAATGGATGCAAAAAATGCTTCTTCTCGTTTTCTGTTAAGGTCTTTCCCAATAAAGAGTTCGTTATCATTTTCTTGCATAACAACCTCTTCATGATAAAATTCTTCAAAAGCTTCTAAGGCTTTACCTTGCAGAATCATATCATTAAGAGTACTTATCTTTTCTATCAATTCATTCATAAAATTCGCTTTTAAAACGACATGACAAAGTTGAAGATTATCGTATAGAATTAAAATAAGCTAGGTTATTAAATAAGGTTAATCTAGTTTAACATTTACTGTTCTAAGATAAGTTGACTTTTAACTTTACTAAGGAACTCTTTAGTAATACCAAGGTAAGAAGCAATCATATATTGTGGAATACGTTGTTCTATTTTTGGATATTGCTTTCTAAAATAAAGATATCTGTCTTTGGCAGTCAGCGCAAAATTTCTAACAATTCTTTTTTGTGATGCTACAAAAGCCCTTTCTATAATTTGTCTAAAAAAGCGTTCTAACTTTGGAATGTTAGCATACAATTCTTCAATAACATCATATGAAAACATAACAAGTACTGTGTTTTCTAAACATTGAATATTAAAATCGGCTGGCGTTTGGGTAATAAAACTTCCCATATCAGAAGTCCACCAATCTTCAATAGAAAACATGATGATGTGTTCTTGGCCTTCATCATCTACATAAAACATTTTGGTACAACCAGATAATACAAAACATTCATATTTGCAAACATCGCCTTGCTGTACAATGTATTGCCCCTTCAAATATTTTCTAACAAAAACTTTAGACAACAGAAACGCTTCTTCTTCTGGGCTTAACTGTATATGAGAACTCATATATTTTAAAAGTGCTTCCATTTGAATTGCTGATATCATTTAAAGATTAAATACAAATTTAGAAATATTAAAGTCTTATAAAACTAATTTATGGGTTTAAACCTTATTTTTGCTCCATGCCAAATAAAAATACTTTTGAATTTGAATTTATTGCATTGATGGCTTCTTTAATGGCCATAGTTGCCCTGTCCATTGATGCCTTGCTTCCTGCTTTACCACAAATTGGTGAGGACTTAGGCGTTGTAAACCTAAGTGATAATCAGTTGTTAATAACCATGATTTTCTTGGGCATTGGTGTTGGCCAACTTATTTTTGGGCCTTTGTCTGATAGTTTTGGAAGAAAACCCATGGTGTTTATTGGTTTTGCAGTGTTTATCATAGCCAGTATTATTTGCGTGACGACCAAAAGTTTTGAAATGATGATATTTGGCAGAATCCTTCAAGGCATTGGATTGTCTTCGCCAAGAACCTTGTGTATTGCTATTGTACGAGACTTATATAGCGGTGATTATATGGCAAAAATAGTCTCTATTGTGGTGATGGTTTTTATTTTAGTGCCTGTTATTGCACCAACCCTAGGTCAGTTTTTAATGAATTATTATAGCTGGGAATCTATTTTTTATGTGAATTTGGTTTTTGGTAGTTGTATTATGTTTTGGTTTTGGAGACGACAAACCGAAAGTTTACCTCAAGAGAAAAGAATCCCCTTTACTTCCCATTTGTTTATTGATGGGATGAAAGAATTCTTAAAATATAAAGATGCCATAGGCTTTACCTTGATTTCCGGATTTATAACAGGATCGTTCATGGTGTATTTAAGCACCTCTCAACAAATATTTGAAGAGCAATATCAGTTAGCAGATATGTTCCCTTACATCTTTGCCAGCCTAGCCTTTTCAATAGGCTTAGCTACCTATTTAAACAGTGTTTTGGTCGTAAAATTTGGAATGATGCGTCTGGCTTATTATTCTACCATGGCTTACTGTGCCATTTCCATATGCTATGTGGTATTATTTTGGTCTGGAGCCAATCCAAGCATTTTTGTTTTAATTGGTTTTTTCGCCATACAATTTTTTGCCATAGGATTTCTGTTTGGAAACTTACGCGCTTTGGCCATGCAACCATTGGGGCATATTGCTGGCATTGGAGCAGCAATAAATGGGTTTGCATCGACGGTTTTGGCCGTTCCTGTGGCTAATTATATTGGTGGTTTTGTTAAAGACTCCGTGTTGCCGTTGTTTATTGGTTTCTCTATTTTTGGTTCGCTTTCCTTGATAGTTTTTTTAATACTGAAAAGACGCCCAAAAATTGCCATGGTTTAAAGATACCATTCTTTAATAATTTTTAAGTGCCAACGTTCATGACCAAGAACTGAAAATGCCGCTGCTCTTGCAGACATTGGGTGGCCATTGGCATTCCCTATAAATTTTAAATCCTGGTCGCTTAAACTTTTTAATAAGATGCTACTGTTGTGTCTAACTATTTGGTATTCTTCTAAGAGAGATTCTAAGGTTTTATGGTTAGCTAAAGATGGTGCTATATAGTCGTTTTGTTCAAAACCGGCTAAAGGAGTGGTATCATGTCTGCCAATACGAAAACACCGATACATAAAAATACGCTCTGTATCGATAATATGCTGAAAAACTTCTTTAACAGTCCATTTATCTTCTGCATATTTATACTCCAATTGATGGCTAGGTACGGATTTAAAAAAATCAACCACCATGCTTAATCCTGAATAAAACCCTTCCATGAGCGACATATCAGCAGTTATCATATCTAGGTAGGTTTTATAAAACGGGTGATATTCTGTGGGTTCTAAATCTTTTATGGTCATCTTAAAAACGTTTAAATTTTTGCTTGATAGGTATATAAATCAAAATAACGTCCTTTGGATGCTATTAATTCATCATGCGTACCTCTTTCTATAATATGTCCGGCTTCAACAACCAAAATCTGGTCTGCTTTCCTGATGGTACTCAATCGGTGGGCAATGACAATGGTGGTTCTGTCTTTGATCAATTCGGTTAAACTTTTTTGGATTAGGGCTTCGCTTTCTGTATCTAAACTTGAGGTAGCTTCATCTAAAATAATAATTTTTGGGTTTGCTAAAATGGCTCTGGCAATGGCTAAACGCTGACGTTGGCCACCTGATAATTTTACGCCACGTTCCCCAATTAAAGTATCCAATCCGTCATCAAACCTATCGGTAAATTCATTAACATAAGCCGCTTTAACGGCATTTTGTAAATCAGTCTCTGAAGCATTAGGTCTAGGAAACAGAATATTTTCCCTGATAGTGCCTTCAAACAAAAATTCGTCTTGTAATACAACCCCTAAATGTTGCCGGTAACTACTTAAATTAACCTTGGTTAAGTCTTGACCGTCAATGGTTACTTTTCCTGACTTCGGGTTTAAAAAGGTTGCAGAAAGTCCAGCAATGGTTGATTTACCCGAACCCGAACTGCCAACCAACGCCGTTACAGAACCCGCAGGAGCTTTAAAATTAATATGGTGCAAAACTTCTTTACCTGCTTCATATGAAAAAGAAACATCTTTGAACTCTATAGTGCCTTCCATAGTTTGTAATGTTACGGTGCGAGCTTCACTATCTTCTTCAGCCGTCATGTTCATCAGCTCTTCGGTTCTATCTAAACCAGCCAGGGCTTCAGTAAGTTGGCTTCCTATATTACTCATTTGTACAATGGGTGCAATCATAAAACCCAGAAACAAGGTAAACGACAAGAATTCACCAACGGTTAAATCGCCCATCATAATCTTATACCCACCAATTCCCATAATACCTGTAGAGGCTATTCCTAATAAAAAGGTTGAAGAACTGGTCATGAATGCGGTAGCAGTCAGGCTTTTCTTAACGTTTTGAAACAACCTATCCACACCTTTTTCAAAGGTTTTGTTTTCTTGTTCTTCGGCATTAAATGCTTTAATTACCCTTACGCCTGCTAGGGTTTCGGTAAGACGACCCGTAACCTCAGCATTAATTTTTCCTCGTGTTCTAAAAATAGGCCTGATATATCCAAAGGCTTTTAAAGCAATAACCCCAAAAATAGCCACTGGAACCAATACAAATAAGGTCATGGACGGACTGATTTTTATTAATAATACCAACGAAATAACAGCTGTTATGGTACCACCAACCATTTGAACCAAACCAGTACCTATAAGGTTTCTTACGCCTTCAACATCGGTCATAATTCTTGAAACTAAAACTCCAGATTTGGTATTATCAAAAAAACTTATGGGTAGTGATAGTACTTTTCTTTGAACCTGAGCTCGTAATTCACTAATTAAATATTGCGCTTGTACACTTAAAATCCGAGTGAGTAAAAAAGAGGTAACCGCTTGAATTAATATGGCTAACCCAACAATGAATAGTAGGTTATATAATTGGTCATAGTCTTTGTTTGGAACCACATCATCCAACAAGGCTTTACTTTTCCATGGTAATACAAGACTTGAAAGCCGGCTTAACACAATAAGGATTAACCCTAAAAAAACCAAATTTCGCCGTGGCCAGATAATGGTTTTAAAAGCCGTGGCCATCGTTACTTTTGACTTCATTTTATTTGAATCGGTATTTTTAAAATGTTGCATGATATATTTATAAACCAGAATAGATTGCTAAATTAATTAATCTTTACAAGCATTGATAAAAATACTAAGGAATCTTACGGAAGATGTAAAAGCCAAACCAAGCTATTGAAAATGGTTTATACATTCTAATTTATCTTAATTTTTTAAGCATTTGGTTAACCAAAAAATAGTTTTTTAGGTAGGCAACTGTATAAAAAAATGCTAAAATAAGAAATAGATAAAAAATATAGATTTATTTAATAGCGAGCCATCAAACACCCCATTAATGGTATTCACTATATTCATGAAGCGATTTTAATATTTCTTCATAAAATAATATAGCTTCAATTAGGTTAGTGGTATCAGAATATGGTAAAATTCTTTTTTGAAATACAACAGTAGATTCAATATAACTTTTTGTAGCATCAAACTGATTTTCTAATGCTTTTCTATTATCATTATCATTTGGTATTCCTAAAGTTGACATTGTAACACCAGGTTTGGTAGCAAAAGCGATGTATGGAAGAATTTTTGTAAGCGTTTCAATACGTTCAATATAAAGACCTAATAACTCACCTTTTTGCATTCTACCCAACTCATCCTTAGCATGGTATTTTTTTATTGAAACATTTTCACTAATAATACTTTTTGGTTCTTTATTTTTTTGAGCATAGCCTATACTGGATACCAAAAACAAACTTAAACTAAATAAAATAACCTTTAATTTCATATCTAAGATTTAAGGGATTAAAATACAAATTTATGTAATTAATCGTAAAAAACAATCGTTTTATCGATTTTTTTGTAATATTTTATATTTATGAAAGTATTATATTACTTAAACTAAATCGATTTTATATAAAAGCTAATCTATGTATCTAAAAACGTGATATTTAATAAAAATTAGGATTTCAATTCCTTCATCAAATCCTCATAGGTATAAAACTCTTTATCTTCCAGATTTTGAGTATATAAGATACTAATAAGCATAGCCTTTAAGCCAGTTACTGCTTGCAGATCTTCTAAATCAACAATGCTTATATCAGTATCTAGATATTTTTTAGATTGCAAAAATTTTACATACCGTAAGTACTCCACTTCATCTTGGTTTTGAGAATAAATAATGGCTATTTTACCTTTTTGTGTTATGCGCTTTTTGGTTCCTTTAATATACGCTTTATCTACACGCTTCTTTATGTTTTCATAACGTGCATTATAGGTTCCTTCAACATCAAATCGCTTTTCGTCCATTCTAAAACTTATGGAAAGTGGTTGATTAAACACTAAAATCATAGAGGCTACATCTAACTGAATGGGCAAATTTGGTTGCATTTTATAATAGGCGTTTTCCATTTCGCACATAACCTGCAATTGCCACAATCTTAAATTATATAAATAGACCGGATTAAAACTATCTTCCTTTGTAATGGCCTCACCTATATACATATTATGCTCGACACCATCAGTTTTGAAGCGCTCGAAATAATGAGGATACATCTTTTGAGCTTCTGCCTGTTTTTTATCTAAAAACAAGGCCATTTCCTTATTTATCAAAGAAATGGTGGTGTCATACTTCTCTCTGTGCGTATATTTGGTATGTATATTATTGCTGTTTTGCTGCTTATACGAATGAATTAAATCCTTCAAAGAGTCTTTGCTTGAAAGATGGTCAATCACTAAACTTAAATCATGGTTTAAAAAATTAGAAATTTGTCGCTCACTATCTACTTGAAAATGATGATCCAATCCTTCTAAATATTCATTTATTTGATAAATAAATTGTTCATAAACTGGCAATGCTTCAATGTTTAAGGCTTTCTGAAGTATGAGTTTTACGTCGTTTAACTGAATGTTTAAATCCAGCCTAGTGGCTAAATTCCTGGCTTCAGAGGAACCCTTAATGTCTATTTGGCCAAATAATGGATAAATATCATTGAAAGCTATTTTATTAAACGTAGCTTTTTCGCCTCTTGACTGTTGATGGATAAATTTTTTAGCTTCACTTACAAATTTCCAATGCACGCTTGTATGGATAGAGGTACACTCTTTTTGTATAATGGCTTCAATTAAATTTTCTTCTTCTTCTTTAGTTCGCTTAACCGCCGATATTATAAACGGCATAATGTCGGTCAATTTAATGGCATTAATACTATTGAGCACTTTAGGTTTATTGGAAACAATTTCCAAAACACCCAAAAGTTGATTATTACTAGCTATTGGAGCTAATATGGCACTCTTTATTCCTTGCTCCTTAAATGCCTTTAGTTCTGGAACTTGACTGCCTGATCCTTTAAAAGCAGCATCAACATCCGAAAAGGTCAAAAGTTTATTATTATTTAATAGTTTATTATAGGCTCCTAAACATAGAACATCATGGCATTTAGAAGTGTCTCTGGTATTTAACAAGAAACTGGTTAAACCATTGCCTAAAAGAACCCTTTCAAACATGTCTTCAGTCCTGTTATAAACTGAAAATCCGACTTTCAAATCTTTTATTCCAAAGAGGGATCTGAAAATTTCCTGAAAACTTTCTGTTTGATTTTCATCTTGATAGTTCTTTTCTTTAATAAGACTTGATTTAACATTTGAAATGGATTGGTCTTCGGTTACATCAAAAATATTGGATATCACAAAACCTTTGAAAAGATAGCTTTTAGGGGGAAATTTTTCTCTCCAAAGCGTAATTTTATGGAAGTTATCCAAAAGTTGATTGTAATCGTCTTCCGTTATTTTTGGTGCGTTTTGAGTAGGAAATATTTCTAAAAAATCTGCATTATATAATATTTTAAAATATCGAATGATACCATGAGCATCGGGTATTTTATACAAAAAAGGGCGTTTAAAATTTAAATTATAGCCATAATAGAAGTTCAAAATTACCACGCACACAATAATATAAAGATCTTCTTCTGGCATGTTTTCTATTCGCAAAACAAAATCATCTCCAGCAGTTTTTATTATTTTTTTAAATCTTTCTGAAGAATTAAAAATAACATCTTCAAATGGAATGGATGCTGCTTTAATTTCATTTTTGGTTAAAAGTGGGTTAAAAGAATCGTAAAGAATAGCATTTATTTGGCTTTTATAGGTTTCCAATAACGTTAAATCTGTAAATCCTTCTCTTAGCTCTGGATAATCTGCTCCAATTTTTAAGATTTTATGAGCATTTTTGGATGCCAATTCATTCGAATCTTCAGCCAATTTTTCGTATTCCAATAATAATTTATTGAAACTTATCTTAAAAAGAATAGGAAGTTCTTTATGTTGATTATTATTCATGAAAAATTTTTAAATTTTTATGTAAAATTACAAATAAAACAAGTTGGTTGGATTGTATATTACCATATTACAAACAGATTAAAAGGAAATTGCTAGATAGATAAAAAATTTATTTATGGTGACAATAACCTTTAAAGCCAAAAGACTCTGAACAGTAGATTTCTATTCTTTTTTTTATAATAAATTATTACAATATCTAGACCTAGTAAATAATTTTACTCTTAAAGTAAGATTCTTTGAACACCAATGGAATTTATCAGAAAATTTATGGGCTAAAATACTTTAAAAAAGCTTACAAACATTAACTTTACATACTGCAGCTACTAGGTTAATGAACTACGATTATATAGAATTTAAACTTATAAAATAAAATCCTAATTTAAACATAAACAATATGAGTTACTTAGCAGATAAAACACGATACGACCATATGCAATACAACCGTTGCGGTAAAAGCGGTATCGATTTACCTTTAGTATCATTAGGCCTTTGGCACAACTTTGGTGGTGTTGATGTTTTTGAAAACGGACGAGAAATGATTCTTAAAGCCTTCGATTTAGGCATTACCCACTTCGATTTAGCAAACAATTATGGGCCGCCAGCAGGTTCTGCTGAAGAAAATTTTGGAAAAGTTTTAAACACCGATTTAAAGGCTTATCGAGATGAAATGATAATAAGCTCTAAAGCAGGTTGGGGTATGTGGCCTGGACCCTATGGCGATTTTGGCTCACGTAAATACCTCATTGCAAGTTGCAACCAAAGCTTAAAACGAATGGGATTGGAATATGTCGATATTTTTTATAGCCACAGACCAGACCCTAACACACCCATAGAAGAAACCATGATGGCACTAGACCAAATTGTTAGATCGGGTAAAGCACTCTATGCAGGAATTTCTTCTTATAATCCAGAAGAATCTAAAAAAGCGTTTGCCATTTTAAAAGCATTAGGGACTCCTTGTTTAGTACATCAACCATCATACAGTATGTTTAACCGTTGGATTGAAAATGGCTTACTTGATGTACTTGAAGAAAATGGCGTAGGCTCTGTTGTATTTAGCCCTCTCTTTCAAGGTTTGCTAACCGATAAATATTTAAATGGTATTCCAGAAGGCTCAAGAGCATCAAAACCGAATAGTTTTTTGTCTACTTCAGATGTTAACGAGGTCAACCTAAAAAAAGTAAAAGCCTTAAACGAAATTGGAAAAAAACGTGGTCAGAAAATGTCTCAACTAGCGTTAGCATGGGTTTTAAGAGATAAAAGAGTTACATCAGTTATTATTGGTGCTAGCAAAGTTTCGCATATTACAGATGCTATTGGTATTCAAAAAAATCTTGAATTTTCATCTGAAGAATTAGAAGCTATCGAAACGATTTTAAAATCATAATAATTGTATAAAATAAAATTCATATTTGAGTTTATTTAAATCTTTATTAAAATTGAACGAATTAAATTTTTATGCCTAGTTGGGATATATTTACACTTAATGTAACTTAATTAGTCTCTCTCTTAAAAATTCAATTAATCAATTGTATCCTAATAGACTATTTGGCTATGATTTCTTTAAAAATGAATTGTATTTATCGATTTGCTAAGGAACGACTAATCAAACAAGTTGGATATTTTAGAATTAATTGAAGTAAGTAATGAAGCATTCAAAATTAGTGCTTTGATTCACGAGATTCGCGTTGAAATGAATATATTCATTATTACAACAACAGAGAATCAAATCAAAATTAAACAAAATGAGTCCGATAAATCATCGAACTCATTATTATCAAAATTAATTATAAATTTGTCAAAACTTTTGGGTGCAGTCTAATGTTTTAGCCTAGAGACGGCTTCTTTTCAAAACTACATTATTAAGTTTATTTAAGTATAAATTCTGAAGTAGCCACTAAATCTTTTTCATTATATACGTTCACTACATAACGTCCTTTTTCAAATTCAGAAGATTCTTTTGAAGCAACAAATTCACAAACATTAAGACTTGCACTTTCATAATTAAATTTACTAATCATGCTATAATTTAATGTTTTATCACCAAAAGTCACTTGTTCATTAGCTCCTAATGTGTTGCTTTTTGGGTCAATGACTTGCACATACAATTCTTGATCACCGGCTTGAACTAAATTATTTTTAGCAACGGTAAAACAAACTCTAATTTTATCTGTACGGCTTGCTCTTTCTGTTGGTATTAATTTTCCAGAAGTTCTTTCTATAACACCAAACCCTTTTAAACCAACGGCAGATAAAACCGCAGCATTTGATACTACTTCAGCTAATGCGGTATTTTGAATTAATAAAGAATCTGTAAATATGGTTCTTTCTTCTAATCGAACTCTAGTACTATCTAAAGACGTAGCTAAATAAGAATTTTGAACTTTTAATGAATCGTTTTCAGCTAACAAAAAATCCATTTCTTTTTGTAGTGAAACATATTTTTGTTTGTATTTCCATAAACTTCTTACGTTGGTTTCAGAAATTTTTAAAGAGTCTATCAATCCTTGAATACGTTCTCTTGCTTCAACTAAATTTTTGTTTGCAATTGAATTTTCATTAATGGCTGCATCATATTGTTGAGCCATAGCGTTCAAATCGTTCATGACCAACTGTTTTTGTTCAGTTAAATCTTTTTGTACTGCTTTACTATCGCTGTAGAGATTGATTGTGTAAAATCCTACTGCTAAAAAAAGAGCCAATGCAATTCCTAATGCAATTTTTAATCCCATACCACTACCTTTGTTTTCCATAATTACTAGTTTTAAATTTGTTTAAAGTGTTTAATGTTTTGTAAATTTTTATACTTGTTTTTTTAATGTCTAGAATAAATAAAAACTGTATTTTTAAATATTCATAAATTTTAATTCAATGGATAAATTAATTTTGTTTAATGACTCTGAACTAAAAAAATTACTTAACAAGCGTATAGGTGAATCCAAATTTGGAGAGCAAATTGCTATGTTAACTTCCATTTCTAACATATACGAACAACTTGAAAATTTAGATGTTACCCATGTTATTATTGGGTTGCCCGAAGATATTGGTGTTTTTGCAAATTACGGTAAATCAGGTACTTACAATACATGGAATGCTGTAATAAAAATTTTAGTTAACATTCAAAATAATGAATTTTCCAATGCACATAAAGTATTAATCCTTGGTCATTTAGATTTTTCATCCGAAATGCTAAAAGTTTCTACCTTTAGTCAAACCAATAAAAAAGATGTCTTAAAGGCAAGAAAACTTGTAAAAAAGATGGATGCCCATGTTAGTTTTTTAATTCAGCAAATTGTTGCAGCTGGCAAAAAACCCATTATTATTGGTGGCGGACATAACAATGCTTATGGAAATATCAAAGGCAGTTCTCTGGCCTATGGGTTTCCAATCAATGTTATAAATTTTGATGCACATACTGATTTTAGACCAGAAGAAGGTAGACATAGTGGCAATGGGTTCTCATATGCTTTTGCAGAAGGATTTCTTAATCATTATTTTGTGTTTGGTGTGCATGAAAATTATACTTCAGACAAACTTTTTAATGCTCTAAAAAAAATACCCAATGTTCAATTTAATACGTTTGAAGCGCTAGAAATTAGAAAGGAGCTAAAATTAAAAAAAGAGTTAGTTAGAGCTTTAGCTCATGTTTCCAATAACCCTTTTGGAATTGAAATTGATTGTGATGCTATTGAAAACATCGCTAGTAGTGCCATGACTCCAAGTGGATTTAGCGTGAATAAAACCAGAATGTTCGTCGATTTTTTTGGAAAACATGACAATGCTTGTTACCTGCATATTTGTGAAGCTATTGCAACTCCTGAAAATGAAACCCAAATAGGTAAACTCATCACCTATTTAATTATGGATTTTATAAAAGCTGGATTCAATAAATCATAGTAATTTATGAATCAAAGCATATTGCAATAATATAATGGTACGAGCATCTTGTATTTTACCATGGTTAAGCATTTCTATGGCTTTGGTAAACGGCATTTCCAAAACTTCAATATCTTCATGTTCACTTTCCAATCCACCACCTTTGCTAACTTTCATATCATCCGTATATTCACCTGTAAAATAATGCATCTTTTCGGTCATAACGCCTGGAGATGAGTACGCTTCAAACACCTTTTTGACTTCTTTGAGTTTGTAACCTACTTCTTCTTCTGTTTCTCTAATAATGCAGGCTTCTGGGTTGTCTTTATCGAGCATACCTGCGCAAATTTCAATTAAAAACCCTTCTTTATTATCATTAATAAACGTTGGCATTCTAAATTGTTTTGTTAGAATTACGGTTTGCTTTTCAGTGTTGTACAATAAAATTCCAGCTCCATCACCTCTGTTATAACATTCTCTTACTTGAGTTACCCATGTTCCGTTGCTCATTAAATAATCAAATGTTAATTTATTAAGGGTATAATATTGCTTTGATAACAACTCTGTCTTTATATTTTTTATGGTTATTTTATCTTTCATGTTAGTATTTAGATTCTAAAAGAGCCATTCCGTTAAAAATTTTGAAAGGCAAATTTTATGTAATATATAATTTATCTAAAGAACTGGATTTATTTTAATCAATAAAAAATATTATATTTGAAAGGCTATTAAACAAAAAAAACTCTGAAATGCTTTTTAAAATTTCACCTTTTATTATATCATCATTTGCACTTATAGAACAAACGGATATTGTAACTATTTTAGTTGTTGTGGTTTTGTTTTTTTCTGTTCTTCTTATTTTAGGAATTAGAAAATCATATAAGCTTAAAAAAGAAAACGAACGTTTAGATAAAATAAGTGAAGAATTAGCAAAACAGGAAGAAACTTATAAGGATTTTACAGAAGGCCATATGTATGATAACCATTAATAAGAGGCTGTCCGAAAAGTCAAGACAGCCTCTTTTTTATTTGGACAGGTATCGAAGAGATTTTTCAAATACGCAATTCTCAAGGACTTAAAAAAACTTTTTAGACAGCCTCTTTTATCTCACTAATTTTTTATACTTAATTCTTTTTGGCATTAAATCGCCACCAAGACGTTTCTTTTTATTTTCCTCATATTCACTAAAGCTACCTTCAAAGAAATACACTTGTGAATCGCCTTCAAAAGCTAAAATATGAGTACATATTCTATCTAAAAACCAACGGTCGTGGCTAATAACAACGGCACAACCTGCAAAGTTTTCCAACCCTTCTTCCAATGCACGCAAAGTATTCACATCCAAATCGTTAGTTGGCTCATCTAATAATAGTACATTACCTTCTTCTTTGAGTGTCATGGCTAAATGCAGCCTATTACGTTCACCTCCTGAAAGCAATTTTACTTTTTTATTTTGCTCTCCACCAGAAAAATTAAAACGACTTAAATAGGCTCTAGAATTTACTTCCCTTCCACCCATTAAAATCAATTCTTGCTCATCACTAAAATTTTGCCAGATTGATTTTTCAGGATCAATATTAGAATGCGCTTGATCTACATAAGCGATTTTTGCTGTTTCACCAACCTTGAATTCACCCTTATCTGGGGTTTCTTCACCCATAATCATTCTAAAAATAGTGGTTTTTCCAGCACCATTGGGTCCAATAACACCAACGATACCCGCTTGAGGTAATTTAAAATTTAAACTTTCATAAAGCAATTTATCATCATAAGCCTTACTTACAGCAATCGCTTCAATAACATTGGTTCCTAAACGTGGTCCATTGGGTATATAAATTTCGAGTTTTTCATCCAATTGCTTTTGGTCTTGACTCATTAATTTATCATAATTATTCAAACGTGCTTTTTGTTTGGTTTGTCGCCCTTTTGCACCTTGACGAACCCATTCTAACTCACGCTCTAAAGTTTTTTGGCGTTTAGAAGCCACTTTACTTTCTTGTGCCAAGCGTTTTGATTTTTGATCTAACCATGAAGAATAATTTCCTTTCCATGGAATGCCTTCCCCTCTATCCAATTCCAATATCCAACCCGCCACATTATCTAAAAAGTACCTATCGTGCGTTACGGCAATCACGGTTCCTTTGTATTGTGCTAAATGATGTTCTAACCAATGTACAGATTCTGCGTCTAAATGGTTTGTTGGTTCATCCAATAGCAACACATCTGGCTCTTGTAATAACAATCTGCATAATGCTACACGACGACGTTCTCCACCTGAAAGAATACCAATTTTTTTATCGCCATCTGGTGTACGCAATGCGTCCATGGCTATTTCAAGTTTGGTGTCTAATTCCCATGCATTTGCAGCGTCAATTTTATCTTGTAGCTCCGCTTGACGATTCATGAGTTTTTCCATCTTATCTGGATTGGAATACACTTCTTCCAATCCAAACATGTCATTAATTTTATTGTATTCATCAAGAATGGCAACAGTTTCGGCAGCGCCTTCTCTTACAATTTCCATAACCGTTTTTGTATCATCAAGTTTAGGATCTTGCTCAAGATAACCAACAGAATAATCTTGTAAAAAAGTGACATCACCTTGATAATTTTTGTCTAATCCCGCAATAATTTTAAGCAAGGTAGATTTACCTGAACCGTTGAGTCCTAAAATTCCAATTTTAGCACCATAGAAAAAACTTAAATAAATATTTTTTAAAACGGGTGTATTGGCTCCTTGAAATGTTTTGGTAACACCTGTCATCGAAAAGATAACTTTTTTATCGTCGCTCATTTTATACTCTACCTTTTAAAGCATTAAACACCCAAGCCACAGAAAAAAAACCGATGCCTACTGCAGCAAAACCCCAACCGGCTACATCATCATACCTAAAAGCACCTAAAGCTATTAAACTTAGTCCTACTATAACCATAATCCATGTTGCCCAGGCCAATACTGTGTTTTTATTCATTCCCATAATTAATCTTTGTTTAAGGACGCTTCCTGGTTAGATAACAAGGTTAGGTTTTAACTATATTTTTTAAATTGAAAAAATCGAAAAATATAGCTTCAATCCTTAGCGCAAATTGAAACACAAATATCGTATTTTTGAATTAAATCTAAAGAAGTTAATTCATAATTATTTATTCCTCTCTTTTAAATTCAACTAGTAAAAAGTGGAAGTTAATTAAAAGTTGATGATTTTAATTTCAGATCTTCTGTTCTGCTTGTGTTTAATTTCAGGACATGTTGTATGGTCGTCACATTCATTAACTAAATGTTCTTCTCCATTGGCTTTTCCAACTATTCGATTCATTTCAACACCTTTTTTGATTAAATAATCAATAATACTTTGTAATCTCTTTTCAGAAAGATTTTTATTATAACTAGCTGAACCTCTGGAATCTGTATTGGAATTTATTTCAATCAATAATTTAGGATACTCATTCAAAATCAAAATTAATTTTGACAACTTTATTTGAGATGACTGTGTTATATAAGATGAATCAAAAGGGAAATAAATGGTTTCTAAAGCATCAATTTTTGTTTGAATTTCACTCTTTTCTTGTTCTAAAGCCTGTTGATTTTCTTTTTCAAGTTTAGCAATTCTGGCAATTTCTTTTTCCTTTTCTAATTGTTCTGTTAACAACCTATTTTCTTCGGCAACTTTATTTGCAAGTGCTATAGAATCATTACGTTTGGTTGTTTCCATTGCTAAAGCTTCAATCAATTCCAATTTAGCTTTTCCTTTTTTGGTTAACTCTTTTTCTGTATCAAATCTATATACAACGCCAATAGCATGTTGTAAATGATTTGTTAAAACAGGATTCATGGTCCATTTTCCTGAAGAATTTACATCCAGACCAATTTTATCATTAAACCATGTTCTAAAACCCAATACGGCATTATAAGTGCCTCGTGAACTATCATTGGCATGAGTATAACCAATTCCAGCGCCAATATATGGATCAAACCAAGCCGTTTCACCAATTAACTTATTTAAATCATAACTCAATCTTGAATCTATTGCGTAATAATTTTTATCGCTTTCAAGAGGTAACCCATCTACTGTTTTACCTTTTTTATATTTATTTAAAGAAGCAATGGCTTCAAGACCTAATCCATTTTTAAAATATCTTCCAATACTTAATCTTGATGGATAAGGAACTGCATTCCAGGCATCATTAACATCTAACAATCTATGGAAAACATCATCAGAATCATCCACAATATTAAAACCAATTCCTGCTATCCAAGAACTTACAATTGTTGAATCTTTTTTTGTGATTTCTGTTGTTTGCGAATGCGTAATGAAAATATTAGCAATAAGAATTGCCAATAAAAAACTTTTTTTAAGTATCATTTTAATTTGGGGCTAAAATATATACAACGAAAGTATATAAGTAATATAGACTATTAAAATATATACTTTGAATTGTATAAATAATCGTTCACACGAATAAAATTTACTTATTTATGATTTGAATAATGCTCAAACTAAAATATCATGGGAACTTCAATGAATAACAATTGAGAAGACTCTTCTGCTTTCACCTTAAACGTATCGGTTTCTAAAACACCTATGGCATCACGTGAGCCTAAAGTTTTTTCATCTATCATTACTTTCCCAAAGATGGTCATAACATAAACACCATGATTTTTACTTTTCAAAGTATATTCAAAAATTTTATTGCCGTCTAACTCAATTTTAGAAATAACAGCATCTTGATGAATTTTTAAAGATCCCTCATGATTTTCATCTATGGATGTTACTAAAGTTTGTATGGAATTAACTTCTGGATTTTCAAATTTCTTTTGATCATATCTAGGCACAACATTTTGTTTGTTTGGCATAATCCAAATTTGAAACAAACTTAAATGAGAATCTAAAGATCCGTTAATTTCAGAGTGTTGCAAGCCTGTTCCGGCAGACATTATTTGCACCTCACCGGCAACAACAGATTGCCATTCGTTATGCATGGAGTCTTTATGTTTTAAAACACCTGCCAACGGAATGGTAATGATTTCCATATTATCATGTGGATGGGTTCCAAAACCCATTTTAGGTGCAATAACATCATCATTTAAAACACGTAGAGCACCAAAATGCATTTTTTCCTGATCGTAATAGTTTGCAAAACTAAAAGAATGATTTGCTTGCAACCAACCATGGTTTGCAAAACCTCTGTTTTCCGCTTTATGTATCATTGTTTTCATGTTATCGATTTTTTATTTAATTACCTCATTTTGTCTAGCAGATTACTTAATTGCTCTGCTTCTTCTTCGTTTAAATTTTTTATTAAATCTTTATTTAAGTTTTCTGGAATGGATGCTAAAAGTTCTTTTCCTTTCTCTGTAATGGCTATTTTTACCACGCGCCTATCATGTTTACATGGTAAACGCTCAATAAACTGTTTGGCACACAATTTATCCATAAGTCTCGTTGCATTAGGTGAACGTTCAATTATTCTGTCTTTTATAATTTGAACATTTAAAGGTTCGTTAGCTCCTTTTAAGATTCTAAGAATGTTGTATTGCTGTGGAGAAATACCATAAGGCTTAAAAAACTCATTTTGAAAACCTGAAATCCAATTTGCTGTATATAATATATTTAAAAGAGCTTTCACTCTGTTGTTTGCAAATTTAGAATGGATGTCTTTACTAATATTTCCCATTTTGTACTTAAATAAACACGATTAAAAACCTAAAGACTGTTTTGAAATTGTTGTAATGAATTTTTTAATTGCTTATCAAAATTTTCATTAACAATGCTTCCATCAACAAAATTATTTCCAAAAAATGGCAATGAAAATATTTCTACAATATTGGCATCATGATAAGGAAACCTATCTTTTGCAATGCTCAAAACAGAAGCGCCTCCACGGCCACCTGGCGAAGTAGCCATTAATAATATAGGTTTATTATAAAATGTTTTACTTTCAATTCTGGACATCCAATCAAATAAATTTTTAAAAGCTGTTGAATATGCACCATTATGTTCTGCCAGTGATAAAATTATCCCATCAGAATTTTTTATATGCTCCAAAAATTTATATGCATTGGATGGAATACCTTGTTCCTTTTCTAAATCAATGCCATAAATTGGTAATTCAAAATCATTTAAATCTAATATTTCAATGTCTTTATTACTCAATAATGTAGTCGCATAAACCACTAATGTCTTATTAATGGATTCTTTACTATTTGAACCCGCAAATGCTATAATTTTTTTCATACTTGGTTTTTAAAGTACAAATATATAACATTTAAATTTATTTTCCAAGGAATATATTTCCATGTAATATTTATTGATATTTATTCAACCTTGCCTTTAAAGATTTTTTTAATCTTCGTACATTAGCAACAAACTAATTTTATATGGACATAAACTTCAATAAAAACGAAGACCACAATAAACTATTACTCTCCGAACTAAATAAAAGATTGGCAAAAGTTCATCTTGGCGGTGGAAAATCTGGTATTGAAAAGCACCATAGTAAAGGGAAAATGACTGCTCATGAGCGTATAAATTACTTATTGGATTCTAAATCGAAATCCATTGAAATTGCTGTCTTTGCAGGTGAAGACATGTATTATGAGCATGGTGGTTGTCCATCTGCTGGTGTTGTTGTAAAAATAGGTTTTATTAGCGGCAAACAATGTATTGTGGTTGCTAACGATGCCACAGTAAAAGCCGGTGCTTGGTTTCCTATAACCGCTAAGAAAAATTTAAGAGCCCAAGAAATAGCAATTGAAAACCGCCTACCCATTATATATTTGGTTGATAGTGCTGGTGTTTATTTGCCTTTGCAAGACGAAATTTTTCCGGATAAAGAGCATTTTGGGCGTATTTTTAGAAACAATGCCGTGATGAGTAGTATGGGAATTACTCAAATAGCTGCCATTATGGGAAGTTGTGTTGCTGGTGGGGCTTACCTGCCTATTATGAGTGATGAAGCTTTAATTGTAGATAAAACAGGTAGTATTTTTTTAGCAGGAAGTTATTTAGTTAAAGCGGCTATTGGTGAAAGCATTGATAATGAAACATTAGGTGGCGCTACCACCCATTGTGAAATTTCTGGAGTAACGGATTATAAAGCCAAAGATGATAAAGATGCACTCGATACCATAAAAAATATTATTGGAAAAATTGGCGATTATGACAAAGCCGGTTTTAACAGAATAGAATCCAGTAAACCTAAAGATAATCCCGAAGATATTTATGGCATCATACCAAAATCAAGAGCAGATCAATACGATATGTATGACGTTATTAAAAGATTAGTAGATAACTCTGAGTTTGATGAATATAAAGCTGGCTATGGAAAAACCATGGTTACCTGTTACGCTAGAATTGATGGTTGGGCCGTAGGCATTGTTGCTAACCAACGTAAATTAGTTAAGACGAAACAAGGAGAAATGCAGTTTGGCGGTGTTATTTATAATGACAGTGCCGATAAAGCAACACGTTTTATAGCGAATTGCAATCAGAAAAAAATTCCATTAGTTTTTTTACAAGATGTTACAGGTTTTATGGTTGGCAGCAAAAGTGAACATGGAGGTATTATAAAAGATGGCGCAAAAATGGTTAATGCCGTAAGTAATTCAGTAGTTCCAAAATTCACCATTATTATTGGCAACAGTTATGGCGCTGGTAATTATGCTATGTGCGGAAAAGCTTATGATCCAAGGCTTATTGTAGCATGGCCAAGTGCAGAACTAGCTGTGATGAGCGGTAATTCGGCAGCTAAAGTATTGTTGCAAATTGAAACAGCTTCTTTAAAAAAGAAAGGAGAAAGCATTACTAAAGAAAAAGAGGAAGAACTTTACAATAACATCAAGTCAAGATATGATGCTCAGACCTCTCCATATTATGCAGCCGCACGTATTTGGACTGATGCTATTATTGACCCTTTAGATACAAGAACATGGATTAGTTTAGGCATAGAAGCTGCTAACCATGCACCCATAAAAGAAAAGTTTAATTTAGGAATACTTCAGGTTTAGTTTATTCCTAACTTCTTTAAAATTTTTTTTCGTTGAATTTTTTCAGAGATAATATCAAACTTTTTAACGGCATAAATATGCTTTGGTTTTTCATATTTATCCAAAATATCAAAAATTGAATCATCAAAATCAGCAAATTCTTTTTCTACTATTAAAATAACCCTTTCTCCTAATTTCTCATCTTTTTCTGAAGCTATAAAATATCTGCAATCTATTTTACCAAACAACTTTTCTTCAACAGTTTCAGGAAATATTTTAACACCGCCAGAATTTATAACATTATCAAATCTACCTAACCATTCAAATTCATTTTCAGAATATAGTTTTACAATATCATTGGTTACTATGGGCTTGCTAGAAAGATGTGGCGAATTAATGACTAAACAGCCTCTTTCGTCTTGAGAGACTGAAATATCTGGTAAGGTTTTAAAAATTGATTTTCCAATGATTGATTTATTGTTTTCATCATCAAAGTTATTTAAAGCCCTTAAGGCAATATGAGTAGCCGTCTCAGTCATACCAAAGGTTTCATAAATATTCGTTGGAAAGTCTTTGATGGCTTCTATAAGTTCGTTAGATGCTTTGACACTTCCTATAATAATATTTTTAAAATTACCGACTCTATTTAGTGCATTTTGTAATTGTATTGGTAACATGGCACAAAAGTTATAAGTCTTGTTTGAATTAAAAATAACGTGAGAACTAGGTTCTGTTAAATCAATTTCTAGTCCTAATATCATGGCGCGAACCAACATCATTTTTCCAGCTATAAAGTTTGCAGGCAAACAATGTAATGCCTTATCTCCAGGAGTAAGATTGAAAAAATCTCCTGTAAAAATGGATGAATTAACCATAGCCTGTTTATCAAGCTTAATAAGTTTTGGTCTACCGGTGGTTCCTGTCGATTTAACTTTTATAAAACTTTTTGGGTCCAGCCAGTCTAATAAAAAATCACCAATGGCTTGTTCATAAGGAAGTCCTTCTTTAACAAAACTATAGGCAATTTCTCTTATATCATCTTGATTATAATTTACGCCGTTAAGTTTAAATTTTAAATGTACTTTATTGTAACTAGGTATCACGTATTATATTGGGTTTTGGTCTTTATTATTAATTTCATGTAGTGGTTCAATCACACTTCCAAACAGCTTTTCTTTCCAGTTGGTCCATTTGTATTTTCGCGATAAAATTAATAGAATTATTGGAAATACTACAAATACCGGCATAAATATATCGACAAATCCGGCCTTTGTTGGATCTGACATGTCTTTGAGAATAGAATGTGTTTGAAAAGCTGTCCAATCTGCAGTCACTAAAAGTGCCGTAAACAAATTATTGGCGGCATGAAAGCCCAATGAAAGCTCCAAACCGTCATCCATTAAGGTCATAATTCCTAAAAATAAACCCGTGCCTATGTAGTAAACCAATATAATATTACCCAACTTATCAACTTCTGGATTTGCTATGTGTAGCATTCCAAATGTTACTGAAGTAATTAATAAAGGAGCCCATTTGTTTTTTAAAATAACACCAATTCCCTGCATTAAATACCCTCTAAATAAATACTCTTCAAAACTTGTTTGAAGTGGCACCAATAAAACGGCAATTACAAAAAGAATAATGAAGGATTGCCATTGAAAATTTAAAACATAATCTTCGGGTGATATCGCATAATCAATCATTACAAAGCTGCTTGACACCATGCCCCAAAGCATAAAAATAAACCAAAACCGTTTCCAATCTATCTTTTTTCGTGACGTTGTTAATTGTGTAAATGATTGATTATGAAGTAATTTAACAACTAACAATATGCCAACTAAGCCAATAGCAAATGACAAAAGCATTAAAAATAAATTTAGGTTTGGCTCTAAAAGGGTCATCATTTTTTGTTCGTCTAGTTTAAATAAACTATCGCCATTGCTCATGGCTTTTAAAATAACTACTGCCGTAAAAGGTATTTGCCCAATAAAAACGGCTATGATGATTAATATAAGGCCAATTAAATAACGCCACCATTCGTGTAATACATTAAATGCTTGAGAGATATACATAGTTATAAATTAAAATTCCACTGATATTTATTGTTATAATGAATAGCTCCTTTGTTAACTTCTAAAGGCGACTCAAAATTATTAGTAAATAAACTTCCGGTTCCTAAGCCTTGAGGAAGCCTATTGTTTTTTGTGTAAGTGTACTGAGTTATGGCATTTAAACCAACATTACTTTCTAAGGCACTTGTAATCCACCAACCTATATTATTTGATTCAGCTAATTCAATCCACTCATTTGTTCCCTTAAAACCGCCAACTAGAGTTGGTTTTAAAATGATGAACTGAGGCTTAATAGCTTTAAGCAATTCGTCTTTTTTACCTTTTGAAAACACTCCAATTAATTCTTCATCTAAAGCAATGGGTAATGGCGTTTCTTTACAAAGCCTGGCCATTTCGATAATTTGACCTTGTTTTATAGGCTGTTCAATGGAATGAATGTCTAACTCGGATAATATTTGTAATTTTTCTAAAGCTTCGGATGCTGAAAATGCGCCATTGGCGTCCACTCTTAATTCTATATTATTGGATGAAAACTCTTTTCTTATGGATTTTAGAATCTCTACTTCAGATTGAAAATTAATAGCTCCGATTTTCATTTTTATACATTTAAAACCAGATGTTATTTTCTCTTTGATTTGTTCTCGCATAAAATCTTCGGTTCCCATCCAAATAAGGCCGTTTATTGGAATACTATCTGTACCTTTTGTGAATTCTGAAGGAAATAATTCAAACGGATTTTCAGCTTCTAACGATTTGAAAGCGGTTTCCAAACCAAATTGGATACTTGGAAAATCGGTTAATGCCTGTAATAAAATTCCTGTATCATCATTGATATGCTTACAAGTCCACGCTAATTTTTTTTCAAAATCAGGTCTATCGTCAACCGAAAGTCCTTTAAACATCCCGCACTCACCTATGCCTTTTTTGCCTTTCTGTTCAATAATGATAAACCACGTTTCCTTGCTTTTTAAAACACCGCGAGATGTTCCGCTAGGTTGTTTAAAATGTAAAACGTGTTTTTGGTAAGTTGCTGTTTTCACTTGCCAA
>PFKE01000124.1 GCA_002784145.1 Flavobacteriaceae bacterium CG_4_10_14_3_um_filter_33_47
GGTTAAAAAACCCGAGTATTCAATCTGGATTTTTTTCTGTTCCTGAGCTTGAGTATTCCAAAAAGAAATTACCAGGCTTATAAGTAAAAGATATATAGATTTTAAGACTTTCAAAATAGCATTGTTTGTCGCAAAAATAACGATAATTATAATGTTTAAGTATAAGGAATCAAAAAACGCTTCAAAATAGTTTGAAGCGTTTTTTAATTTATCTAAAACGATTAGGTTTTAATATGTAAAAAACCATGCTTGGTCTGATTTAATAAACAGACTAAAAGATATTAGTTTGTCATAAGTTTCATTTAAAAGAAAATATTGTGACAATAAATAAAGATAACCATCCAGATGCAATCCGTTTTTTTGAAGGCTACGCAAAAACCAACGACAACAACAAAACCGTTAATAATATCAAATTTCCATAAGGGACTATCATAAGCTTAAATACATAAAGTGATATTTTTTTTAAATTTTTTATAGAATTCATTTTTGTGAACTTGCCTCTTTTAAAACTTTAAATGATGTATATGTTGAGATTGTAACATAAATGGAAACAGAAATACTTACCGGTAAACTGTTTTTAAGATATACATAATCTATGATATAATATAGCCATAAATATGTTAAAAGAAACCCTACTATTGAATAATATTTCTGTCTAAAATAAATAAGGTAAACACCAATTAAGCAACAAGGCAAAAAGAAGTATTCTTGCGGATATAAACCGTTTTTCATAAACGCAAGCCCAAAATCAGTAATAATAACAAAAATATTTATTGTCACTAATTTTCCGTAAGGGACAATCATAAGCACAAATACATAAAGTGATATCTTTTTTAAATTTTTTATAGAATTCATTTTTGTGAACTTGCCTCTTTTAAAACTTTGAATGATGTATAGATTGAGATTGTAACATAAATAAAAACAGAAATACTTACTGGTAAACTATTTATTAGTTCTTTACAATCTATTTTATATATTAACCATAAGTAGGATAATAAAAAACCAATTATTACATTAAATTTGTTTTTAAAATAAATTAAATAGATTCCAATCAAACATATTATGATAAAAACATGACCTGGAAATGATACTCCCCCTTTTATGAATATTAGTCCAGTGTTAATAATAATCATAAAGGCGTTTGGGATTTCTAACTTTCCATAGGGTAGAATCATTGCCATAAATATCAATAATGATATTTTTTTTAAGTTTTTTATAGAATTCATTTTTGTGAACTTGCCTCTTTTAAAACTTTAAATGATGTATAGATTGAGATTGTAATATAAATGGAAATAGAAACACTTACCGGTAAACTATTTTTAAGATCTACATAATCTATCTTATATATTAGCCATAAGTAGGTTAGAAAAAAACCAAAAACTACATAATACTTATTTTTAAAATAAATAAAATAAATGCCTAGTAAACATAAAAATAAAAATAAATGCCTTAAAGGAAATCCTTTTGAATCATAAAAGAAAAATATATCAATACTCAAATCGACACAATTTAACATTACTAATTTTCCAAATGGAACAATCATCAAAAAGAATATAATTAGTGATATTTTCTTTAAATTTTTTATTGAGTTCATTTTGACAAAATTTAATTTATATTAATTACAATTATTTTCGGGTGAATTACCACCAGATATATTTCGTGTTACCCCATTTGGTAATGTTAAATTCCTCATATACTCTCCTAATCTACCTGGGGTTGAACCAAAAAAGTAAATAGGGTTGGCATTACACTCTGGTATGGGTAAGCCCACTAAATTGCCTAAATCTATTCCCATATCGGTACAATTTCGTTGGGATAAGTGATAATCAGAGATGGAATAACTTTTTGAAAGAGTAATTATCTGTTGTAAAGCGCTAGATGATATATTGTTAATGGTTAAGCTTACATCATATGTAGTGTTACTATTATCTTCCATGACACCTTGAGTGCCTTGAAACAAGCTAGATACAGTATCTTGAGGATAAAAACCAAAAGTGGCTATATTGTTACCTTGTTGTATGGATACAAATGTATGACCTACACGATCTAATCCAACTAGATTATTACTCCCATCTGTAGGTTCATTAACATAAATAGTTAAAGATGCACTTTGAGTGGCATCAAAACATTTTAAATAGTCAGCCATATTGGTTATTATCTTGTCAGGGTCAGCAGCATTAACTACAATTATATCATCAAAAATCACTTCATTATCATGGTTTATGTTACTTGTACCATTTGTACCATGCGCACCATCATAGTGGTTGTGAAAAATAGTGTTAAAACCACCACCAGGACCACTTACATCGGATTCTAAATACACCCAATCACAACTTTCACCAGTTTTTACAGAATGTGTATAGTGGGCAACGCCTTCATATACATGATACCAGTCGGTATAGTCTTCAGTACAAACCCTTTGGAAAGTTCCAGAACCTTCTGTTGATTGAGATTTTGAAAAAACATTACCTATTTTACTATCTGAAAATTCACTTAATAATTTACCGTCTTTAAACGCTTTTATCTTAACGGTTTCCCCATTTAAGTTATAATGATAAAGTGTTCCAGTAAAAGAGGGATTAAAGTAACTTAGGGTAGTAGTTAATGTATCGTTAATTAAAAGAAATTTTATTAGTTCGTATTCATAAATTCCAGCTTCATTTTTTGAGGCTAAAAGTTTATATTTTGTTGTTATTTGAATTTTTCCATTAGATAAGGTAGTTTCCGTTTTAAAATGGGTATTTAATTCATAGGTTGATTCATTATTTTCTTCATTTAGTATGTAATCATCCCAAACTATTATTAAGTTTTCTTTTATAAATTGGTTGCTAAAATTTTCTAATGAAAAATTGCTTTGTAAGTTTTGCAATTTGTTTAATTCAATTTCAATATTTTCTTCTTTTGTACAGCTATTAAAATTGAATACTAAAAAGAAAACGAAAATAGTTTTTAAAAAAATTTGTTTCATAAATTTATTATTTGTTTGGTTATTATGAAACAATAGTATGGTGGTTTTGAGTAGTAAAAGTCCTGTTTATTTATAAAGTTAAAGATTTCGGACACTTTTTTTATATTCAACAGGCGTTTTATTAGTAAATTTTTTAAAAGCTGAATAAAAACTTGATTTTGAATTAAACCCAGCTTCTAAACCAATGGCTACAATGGTGTAGTTTTCATAATCGCTATCTAAAAGCATGTTTTTGGCTTCACCAACGCGTATCGAATTTATATAATCGTTAAAATTTAAGTGCGCGTTTTTATTTATAAGTTGTGAAATGTAACCTTCACTTAAATTAAGTTCTTGAGAAAGTGTTTGTAATGATAATTCATGATTTAAATGCAATTTTGAAACGGTAATTAAGGTGTCAATTTTATGATAAGTTGTTTTATTAGCTTTAACTTTTAATATGTTTTCTTTTTTAGCTCTTATTTCCTTCCTGTCAATAAAAATTTGTTTTTGTATAATAGCAGTATAACCTATCCAGTAAATTATAAGTGTAATACTTATCCATAATGGATAAAAAATATAAAAACCTCTATTTGTTGTAGTTTCTAAAAAACTAATAGAAGCAAACCAAATTAAAATAATTCCCAAACCTAAAAACAAAAGATTTTTTAACCATTGGGTTTTTATTTTTATATCTGAAAGTAGAGGTTTAGAATGTGACTTTTCATAATTATTTAAAACTTTGAAAATCAGCAAAACGATGATAATTGATAGAAGTATTGAGGCATATTCAATGATTAAATTTATAGTTTTTGCAAGTTTTATATCTAAATGTATTACGCCTTTAATACCTAAATAGAGGATGCATATAACAAATGGGCTATATAATAGTATTTTTTCGTGTAGTTTAACTGGTTTATCAAGATAGCTTTTAACAAAAAAGTAGAAGAATGGAAGTATTAAAAATTCAAAAGGGATAAAAAGCAGATGGTGCCTATCGTAAACAGACCTGTTTATTAACTCTGTATCCATAAACCAATACTGTAAATTACTTAATGCTAATGCTAAACTGGTAAGTACTAAAAAGTAATTTGTTTTAGAGTGCCTTTTTTTATTAAATGCAATAACAAGGCTAAAAATGATGCCATGGATAATACCTACAAGTATTACAATATTAAAAATGTTTAAATTTAAGGAGTTCATAAAACAAATATAAAAGAAAAAGACTACTTAAAATAGTAGTCTTTTGTTATGTTTAAGGTAATTTAAAACGTAATTAGTTTTTCCTAAAAATAGTCTGTTTCCTATCAGGACCTACCGAAACAATGGTAATGGGTATTTCCAATTCTTTTTCTAAAAAGACAATGTAGTCATTCAACGCTTTTGGTAATTGACCGGCTTCAGACATGGTTGTTAAATCTTCGTTCCAACCTTTAAAATCGGTATAGATAGGTTGTACATTTTCCGGATCAATATTATATGGAAAATGGGTAATAACAGTGCCTTTGTAGTTGTAAGCGGTACAAACTTTTAAGGTTTTAAAACCCGAAAGCACATCGCCTTTCATCATCATTAATTGGGTAACTCCATTGACCTGGCAAGCGTATTTTAAAGCGACTAAATCTAGCCAGCCACAGCGTCTTGGTCGTCCAGTGGTGGCTCCAAATTCGTTGCCAACACGGCTCATGGTTGCGCCATCTTCATCAAATAATTCGGTTGGGAAAGGTCCTGAACCCACCCGAGTGGTGTATGCTTTAAAGATTCCAAACACATCGCCAATTTGGTTTGGTGCAACGCCTAAACCAGTACAGGCACCAGCTGCTGTAGTGTTACTGGAGGTTACATAAGGATAAGTTCCAAAATCTATATCCAGTAAAGAACCTTGTGCGCCTTCTGCCAAGATGGTTTTTCCGGCTTTTTGGGCTTGGTAGATGTATTCTTCAGAATCAATAAATGTGATGGATTTTAGAACGTCTACCGCGTCAAAAAATTCTTTTTCCAGTTCTGCTAAGTCGTATTGAATATCCACATTATAAAACGCAATCATGGATTCGTGTTTATCGGCCAAAGCTCTATAGCGTTCTTTCCAATCGGTAAGTTCCAGATCGCCAACACGAATGCCGTTTCTGCCGGTTTTATCCATATAGGTTGGGCCAATGCCTTTAAGGGTGGATCCAATTTTGGCTTTTCCTTTTGAAGCTTCACTGGCTGCATCTAGTAAGCGATGCGTTGGTAAGATAATATGTGCTTTTCTTGAGATTAATAATGATTTTCTGTAATCGACGTTTTGTTCTTCCAGTTTATCTAATTCTTTTTTGAAAATAACTGGATCAATCACCACGCCATTTCCAACTAAATTACTAGCGCTATCATGAAAAATACCTGAAGGAATGGTGTGTAAAACATGCTTTCTACCGTTAAACACTAAAGTGTGACCTGCATTTGGGCCACCTTGAAAACGTGCAATAATGTTGTATTTGGAGGTTAGTACGTCAACAATTTTTCCTTTGCCTTCGTCTCCCCATTGTAAACCTAGTAGTAAATCTACTGCCATTGTAATTATGAATTATTTGTGTTTGATTTTTTTGTTCCGTAAAAGTAGAGTGAATGATTGTTGATTTGAATGTCAAAAACTTCTTCTATTGTTTTTTTGATAGACTGAATTCTTGGATCACAAAATTCAATGACTTCGCCTGTATCTGTAAGAATAACGTGGTCGTGTTGTCTGTCAAAATAAGATTTTTCATAATGCGCTTGATTTTGTCCAAATTGATGTTTTCTAACCAACCCACATTCTAAAAGTAATTCTATGGTATTGTACAAGGTAGCGCGAGAAACCCGATACTTTTTGTTTTTCATGCTTAGATATAAAGTCTCTATATCAAAATGATCGGTTTTATTATAAATTTCTTGAAGTATAGCGTAACGTTCGGGTGTTTTACGATGACCGTTACCTTCTAAGAAGTTTGTAAAGACATTTTTAACAATATCCTGATTTTTTGTATCGGCTTTTACATTCATATCTGTAAAACAAAATTACAATTTTAAACTCTATTCACTTTATCAATGCCATTTATTTTTTTTAGTTTTTCAATAAGTTTTTTAACGAGTGTGTTATTTTTAACAATAACGCTTATTTTTCCAGTGAATAAACCGTCGTCACTTTCAAAACTTAAGCTTTTCATGTTAACATGCATATTGGAAGAAATTTCTTTTGTAATATCATTTACCAAACCTATATGATCGATTCCTGAGACAGAAATTTGAACTAAAAATTCTTGTTGGGTAGAATCGATCCATTTAGCGGGCATGATTCTGTAAGCATAATTAGATTGAAGACTGACTGCATTTGGACAGTTTTTTTTATGAACTTTAATGCCTTCGGTGACCGTTAAAAAGCCAAAAACCTCATCACCAGGAATGGGGTTACAACAATTGGCCAGCTTGTAATCTAATTTTTCTTCTTCTTTTCCAAACACAAGAGAATCATAGTTAGAAGTTACTTCTTCTTTTTCTATGTCTTCTTTTTTAATATGGGCTTTTCTGGTAATTTTATTTTTAATAAAACTCATTAAAGCATTGCTTCTTGACGAAGCAAAATCTTTAAGCATGGTATTATCTATGGTTCCAATGCCTACTCTGTAAAATAAATCTAAGCTTGTTTTTAGCTTGAAAAAATTCACTAATTCATTAATACTTGATTCATTTAAAGTAATTTTTAATTGTTTTAATTTTCTTCTTAAAACTTCTTTACCTTCTTCGCCAATACTTTTTTTGTCTTCTTTTAAAGCTGATTTTATTTTACCTCTGGCTCTTGCCGTTGTTGCATAATCTAACCAATTGGCATTTGGTTTTGCAGATTCTGAAGTTAAAATATCCACTTGGTCGCCACTTTGTAGCTCATGACTTAAAGGTACCAGTTTACCGTTAACCTTGGCACCTCTGGTTTTCATGCCAACTTCGGAATGGATATTAAATGCAAAATCTAAAGTTGTGGCTCCTTTTGGTAACGATTTTAATTCGCCTTTTGGGGTAAACACAAAGATTTCTTTGGAATAGAGATTGAGTTTGAACTGCTCTACAAAATCAACAGCGTTTACATCTGGGTTTTCAAGAGCTTCTTGTAATTTATTTATCCAATCTTCTAAGTTATCCTCTTTCTCTGCATCTTGCTTATATTTATAGTGGGCAGCATAACCTTTTTCAGCAATTTCGTTCATGCGCTCACTTCTTATCTGAACTTCTACCCATCTTCCTTTTGGACCCATAACGGTGATGTGTAAAGCTTCGTAACCTGTAGATTTTGGCGAGGAAATCCAATCTCTCAGCCTAATGGGATTTGGCCTAAAGTGGTCTGTTACAATAGAATAAATTTTCCAAGCTAAAAACTTTTCATTTTCAGCATCACTTTGGTAAATGATTCTAATAGCAAATTTGTCATATACTTCATCAAAGGAAACGCCTTGTTTTTGCATTTTTCGTCTGATGGAAAATATAGATTTTGGTCTTCCTTTTATGGTATAATCAAGGTGTTCTTTGTCCAGGGACGTTTTAATGACATTACTAAACTCTTTAATATATAGGTCCTGCTCTTCTTTACTTTCTTTGATTTTATAAAAAAGGTCATTGTAAACTTCGGGTTCTGTGTATTTTAAACCTAAATCTTCCAGTTCCGTTTTTATATTGTACAACCCAATTCTATGTGCTAAAGGCGCATAAATGTAAAGGGTTTCGGATGCAATTTTTATTTGTTTATCCGGACGCATAACATCCATAGTTTGCATGTTGTGCAGTCTGTCGGCAATTTTTATTATAATAACACGGACATCATCATTAAGGGTAAGGAGCATTTTCCTGAAATTTTCTGCCTGTAAAGACACGTCCATGTCTTGTTCTTTGCTTAATGAAGAAATTTTAGTGAGACCATCTACAATTTTAGCGATGGTTTTTCCAAATAAACGTTCAATGTCTTCAAGGGCGTAGTCATCAGAATCTTCAACAACATCATGAAGTAAGGCAGCACAAATAGAGGTTGCGTCCAAGCCAATCTCTTTAGCAACGATTCTGGCAACAGCAAGCGGATGGAATATGTAGGCTTCACCCGATCTTCTGCGCTGGTTTTTATGGCCATCTAGAGCTACATCAAAGGCTGTTCTTATCAGTTTTTTATCATCATCAGAAAGTGTTCTGTAACTTACCTTTAATAACTCTTTGTAGGCTTTAGCAATGGCTGCATTTTCTTGTTCTATTTCTACCTCTGTCATAAATTAAAAATACTATAAAGAATGTTAACAAACAATAGTGTTGTTGTTTTTAATATAATAAAAAATTAAGATTTTGAATTTAAGAAATCTACCAATAATTGAATGGCTTTTCCTCTGTGTCCAATAGTGTTTTTTAAATTTAAGTCCATTTCGGCAAAAGTTCTGTCAAAGCCATTTGGTTTAAAAATGGGGTCATAGCCAAAACCATGCTCTCCTTGTTTGGTGTTGGTTATAACGCCTTGGCAAAGACCTTCAAAAGTTTGTAGATCGTTGCCTATTTGTAGAGCAATAACGGTTTTAAATTGAGCACTTCTATTGGAATGTAGCTTTAAATTTTCAAGAAGTTTATTCATGTTATCATCGGCATTCCGTTGCTCTCCGGCATATCTGGCTGAAAAAACACCAGGATGGCCATCTAAAGCTGTTACTTCAAGGCCTGTATCATCAGCAAAGCAATCATAGCCATAATGCTTTTTTATATAAGATGCTTTTTCTATGGCATTCGCTTCAATAGTGTTTTGTGTTTCTGGGATATCTTCAAAACAACCAATGTCTTTAAGGCTTAATAGTTTGATGTGTTTTGGAATTAATACCTCAACTTCTTTAATTTTATTGAGATTGTTGGTTGCAAAAACAAGTTGCATATGGTTTAGTGTTTGTGTGTTTTAAAACTATTTTAAGCAAAACTATCATTTAAATTGAAATTCCATTTTTTAAAGAAGAAAATATTCAATCTAAAATTTATATCTTGTCAGAACAAAAATTCCCATTTAAAATCATTTAATATGAAACTAATAACATCCCTTTGCCTTATTATTTTTTTAGCCTTAAATATACAGTCTCAAAATCAACCTTGGCAAGGTAAATTTGAACCTATTGACAACATGATTGATGCTCCTAATAGCTATAGATCCGCTAGTGGTGCGCCAGGTAAAGCCTATTGGCAACAACGGGCTGATTATAAAATTAATGTTAGCTTAAATGAAACCAATAACACTATCTCTGGAGAGGAAACCATTACGTACTATAACAATTCTCCCGATGATTTAAGTTATTTATGGATTCAATTAGATCAAAATGTAAACAAAAAAGGCAGTGAAGATTTTGGGTCTTTAAATAGTATGGCAGATGGCATGAATACTAAACAAATGCAGTCTCTTACCAGAGTAATTGATTTTCCTGCAGGATATTCTATAAAGTATATTAAAGATGTTAACGGCGTTGCCATAAAATCTTTAGTAAACAATACCATGATGAAAGTGCTTCTTAACGAGCCTTTAAAAGCGGGAACTTCTATGAGTTTTTCCATTGGATGGTCATATCCAATTACGGATAGAAATATGTTTATGCTTTCTAGAGAAGGGTATGAATATTTTCCAGAAGATGATAATACCGTGTATTTAATTGCCCTTTGGTTTCCCAGAATGGCTGTTTATAATGATACGGAAGGTTGGCAAAATCAGCAATTTAATAGGCTAGGAGAGTTTGCTCTGGAATTTGGTAATTACGAAGTCAATATCACAGTCCCTGAAGATCATATTGTAGCATCAACAGGTGAATTACAAAATCCTTCAGATGTATTAACAAAAACCCAGATTCAAAGAATGGATTTGGCAAGAACATCTTTTAATAAACCTGTTTTGATTGTAACTCAAGACGAGGCTATTGCCAATGAAAAAACAAAGTCAAACCAATTAAAAACATGGAAATTTAAAGCAACCAATGTTAGGGATTTTGCTTTTGCCTCCTCGCGTAAATTTATTTGGGATGCTCAAGCCGTTAAATTAGCTGACCATACTACCATGGCCATGTCATTTTATCCAAAAGAAGGATTGCCTGTTTGGCAAGAAGAATCCACCCAAGCGGTAGTAAATGCTTTGCAAGTGTATTCTGAAGCTACTTTTGATTATCCTTATCCTGCAGCTATTTCGGTAAATACATCCAATATTGGTATGGAATTTCCAATGATCAGTTTTAATGGAGGCCGTCCTAAAAACGGAAAAATTAGTGATAGGGCTAAAGCAGGAATGATTGGAACCATCGTTCATGAAGTTGGGCATAATTGGTTCCCCATGATTATAAGCTCAGATGAGCGCAAATGGATGTGGATGGATGAAGGATTAAATACGTTTATTCATCAAAGAACCATAGCAGAACGTTACCCTGATTTTAACAGCACAACACCTAAAACTATTGTGCCTTTTATGAGTGGCGATAAAAGTATTATGCGACCCATTATGACTACGTCTGACAATGAATTATTGAGTCAATTTGGAAATAATTTTTATATGAAACCAACCGTGGGACTTCAAATGTTAAGAAACTCCATCGTAGGAAAAGAACTTTTTGATCAGGCATTTAAAGAGTATTGTAACCGTTGGAAATATAAACATCCTAATCCGGCTGATTTGTTCAGAACCCTTGAAGATGCCACAGCAACAGACTTAGATTGGTTTTTTAGAGGTTGGTTTTTTACCACAGATCATGTTGATATGGAACTATCTAATGTAAAATGGTTTAAAGTTTATGAAGAATCCTTAAATATTGAGGATCAAAACAAGACAGTGAAAATGAAGATTGAAGGTGAAAATTCTGGTGGAAAAGCTAAAGATTTTTCAAGTGGACCCGAAGTAATCACCATGAATTCAACACCAGACCAGGCTTACGGCGGGTTTTTATCCAGACTCGATGAATCTGAAATTCGAAAAAAAATTCAAGGAAAAAATATTTATGAAGTTACCATTAAAAACATTGGAGGACTGGTTATGCCAGTTACCATTGAGTGGCTTTTTAAAGATGGAAGCACTGAAATAGATATCTTGCCAGCTGAAATTTGGCGTTTAAATGAATACGAAATCAAAAGAACTTTTGTAAAAGACAAAGAAGTATCTCAGGTCAATTTAGACCCAAATTTTGAATTTGCTGATGTTGATATGAACAACAATAATTTCCCCAAAAAGGAAGAGGCTACAGATTTTGAAAAATTTAAAAATAAAGATTAAAGATGCCTTTGTAAACTGATGATGAACCATGTTAAAGAAAAACTTATGGGATTTTTGTAAATCTTAACGATGGTGATAAGGTTCGTTTTTTAAAATGGTAAAACCTCTGTATAGTTGCTCAATCATAAATAATCGTATCATTTGATGAGAGAATGTCATTTTAGAAAGTGACAGTTTTCCTTGAGCTTGTTTATAAACCTCTTCAGAAAATCCATAAGGGCCGCCAATAACAAAAACCAATTGTTTAATGCCGGAATTCATGTGTTTTTGAAGATAATTTGCAAAAGAAACAGAATCAAATTGTTTCCCGTTTTCATCTAAAAGAATTAAAACATCCGTAGCGCTCAAAGCCTTTAAAATAAGGTCTCCTTCTTTTTGTTTTTGCTGTTCCTCACTTAAATTTTTAGAATTTTTTAGGTCTGTAATAATTTCAAAATTAAATGTAATGTAAAAGCTAAGGCGCTTTTTATAAACTTCTATGAGTGCTTGAAGTTCTTTCTGGTCAGTTTTTCCTATGGCAAGCAATTTAATTGTCATAAAACAAAATTACTATTTGAAAATTATCAATTACGTATTTAAAGGAACAAATTTTATAAAATTCATAAATTGAAAAGATAATTAAGCCAATCAATTTCTTATTTTAGCAGTTAAATTTAAATATTAATGATAACTAAAGAACAATTTGACAAGGAAATTGAAATTATAATTTCAAATGCAATACGAGAAGATGTAGGTGATGGCGATCATAGTTCTATGGCATGTATTCCTGATGGTGCCAGAGGAAAAGCCAAACTTTTAGTTAAAGATAAAGGCATTATTGCCGGTGTTGCCTTTGCTAAAAAGGTATTCAACTATGTAGATAAAGGTCTTAAAATAGAAACGTTGATTGAAGATGGTTCAGAAGTGTCATATGGTGATATTGTGATGTATGTTGAAGGGTCGCCACAATCCATTCTAAAAGCAGAAAGAACGGTTTTAAATGCCATGCAACGCATGAGTGCCATTGCAACTAAAACAAGAATGTTTGTAGAGTTGTTAAAAGGAACTCGCACCAGAATTCTAGATACCAGAAAAACAACTCCAGGAATCAGGGCTTTAGAAAAATGGGCTGTAAAGATTGGTGGCGGCGATAATCACAGATTTGCTTTATATGATATGATTATGCTAAAAGATAACCATATTGATTTTGCTGGCGGCATTACTAAAGCTATTGAAACGGCAAAACAATATCTAAAAGATACGGACAGAGATTTAAATATCATGGTAGAAGCAAGAGATTTAACCGAGGTTAAGGAAATACTTCAAAGTGAAGGTGTTTACCGAATTTTATTAGATAATTTTGATTATGAAGACACCAAAAAGGCCGTTAAACTCATTGGTAATAAGTGCTTAACAGAATCTTCGGGTAACATTAATGAAGAAACTATAAGACATTATGCAGAATCTGGGGTTAATTATATTTCATGTGGAGCCTTAACACACTCAGTCCATAATATGGATTTAAGCCTAAAAGCTATTAAATAATTATGCCATCGTAAGTTTTTAATTTGTTAAAATAGGAAGCAAATAACTTTTTAAATTTAATAACTTTACATGAATTAACAGATTTAACGATTCATGACAAAACCCATAGAAGACAAGCTTTCTAAAATTCCTATAGTAAATGTTTTAGTAAAATTTCTTAAAAAAATTAAACTACTAGGGTTAGAAGGGCTTTCTTTTTATGATTTATTGGAACTTTATATTATAGGCATAGTAAAAGGAGCTTTAACAACAAGAGCCAGCGCCATTGCTTTTAGTTTTTTTACGGCATTATTTCCGTTTTTATTATTTGTTTTAATTGTAATACCCTATGTTCCAATTGACGATTTTAAAATAGAATTTTTAAGATTTTTAGATTCCTTTTTACCACCAAATACCTCAGAATTTTTCTTTCAAAACATTTTTGAAAACATAGACCAATCTCAAAGAGGCGGCTTAGTCTCTTCTGTATTTCTATTGTCATTAGCGTTAATGGCCAATGGGGTTAGTGCCGTTTTTTCAGGTTTTGAAAACTCATATCATGACCCATTGATTAGAAACGTCTTGCGGCAATATCTGTATGCTTTAGGGGTTGCTTTAATATTGGCATTTTTACTAATTTTCACCATAGTTGTTTTAGGGTATTTCCAAATTTATGTGGTTCAAAAAGTACTTGACGTCTTAAAAAACCGAGGATATCAGGTAGAATCCCAAACCGTTTTTTGGTTTGATATTGCAAAATATATGTTTTTTGTAATGATGGTATATTTGGCAACGGCAACCTTATATTATTTTGGAACCAAAGAAGGTAGAAACTCTAAATTCTTTTCTGTTGGAGCTTTATTTACAACCATTTTAATCATTGTAACCTCTTATTTATTTGGTATCTATATAGAAAACTTTGCACAATACAACAAGCTTTACGGCTCCATTGGAGCACTTCTAATTTTAATGTTTTATTTATGGCTCAATGCCAATATTTTATTGTTAGGATACGAACTGAATGCTTCTTTAAATAAACTAAGAAAAAGCTGTTAGGGTATGTCTCACTTCATAGATGTTATACTTCCAATCCCATTAGAAAAGCTATTCACTTATAGCATTAATTCTTCTGAAGCCGACTTTATAAAAGTAGGGATGCGTGTTGCCGTTCCTTTTGGGAAATCTAAAATTTATACAGGATTGGTCTATAAAATTCACCAGGATGAACCACTTGTATATGAGGCCAAAGATATTCATCAAATACTGGATGACAGTCCTATGGTCAATCCTTATCAACTTAAGCTTTGGGAATGGATTGCTGGGTATTACATGTGTACTCTGGGCGATGTTTTCAGAGCCGCATTACCAAACGCTTTTATTTTAGAAAGCGAAACAGTAATTCTTTTAAATACAGATAAAATTATAAATGATGACGTTTTAAACGATGATGAATTTTTGGTTTATGAAGCATTACATCACCAATCATCTTTAAAAATTCATGACATTTCAAATATTCTTGACAGGAAAACGGTACTTCCAGTCATTAAGAGACTCATAGAAAAAGAAGCTATAAAGGTTGAGGAAGAGGTTTATGAAAAATACAAACCAAAACTGGTTAGGTATGTAAAATTGCATCCTCAGTTTTCTAGTGATGAGGCTTTACAAAATTTATTGACTGAATTAAGTAGAGCACCCAAACAAAGTCAAGTCATTCTTACCTTGTTTTCAATTTCAGCAAAGACAAAAAAACCTGTAAAAGTATCAGATTTATCCAATGAAAGTGGCGCTTCACCAACAATCATCAAATCACTTATCGATAAAGGAATCTTAGAAGAGTTTCACCTTCAAGTAGATAGAGTTCAATATTCTGGCGAAGACACTAAAACTTCTAAAGAACTCAATGAGTTTCAAATAACAGCGCTTCAAGACATTAAAACAGCTTTTAAAGATAAAAGTGTGGTTCTGCTTCATGGCGTAACATCGTCTGGGAAAACGGAAATTTATGTAAAACTTATTGAAGAGGCCATTGCCAATGGAAAGCAAGTATTGTATTTGTTACCAGAAATAGCTTTAACCACACAACTTGTTACCAGATTGCAACATTATTTTGGAGAACAAGTTGCTGTCTTTCACTCAAAATATTCGTCACAAGAACGCGTTGAGGTTTGGAATTATGTATTGAATAATTCAGATAAAGCCAGAATTGTTTTAGGAGCACGTTCCTCCATATTTTTACCATTTAGTAATTTGGGGTTAATTATTGTGGATGAAGAGCATGAGCAATCGTTTAAACAATTTGATCCTGCACCAAGATACCATGTACGCGATACCGCCATTGTTTTAGCAAGTTTACATCAAACAAAAACATTGTTAGGCTCTGCAACACCTAGTCTAGAAAGCTATTATAACACTAAACAAAATAAATATGGTTTAGTAGAAATTAATACACGCTATAACAATGTTTTGATGCCACACATTGAATTGGTTGATATTAAAGAAAAACAAAAGCGAAAGTTGATGAAAGGTCATTTTAGCGATCGGCTTATTGAAGAAATGACAAATGCTTTACAAGAAGGAAATCAAATCATTTTGTTTCAAAACAGAAGAGGTTTTTCGCCCATTGTAGAATGTAATACTTGCGGAATATCGCCACAATGCCCAAATTGTGATGTAAGTTTAACGTACCACCACTACAGAGACCAGTTACGTTGTCATTATTGTGGTTATCATATGGTCATGATTAAAAATTGTTCAGCTTGTGGCAGTATTGAGTTGGATAGCAAAGGCTTTGGGACCGAGCAAATAGAAGAAGAAGTAAAACTATTGTTCCAAAATGCTAAAGTTGCAAGAATGGATTTAGATACCACCAGAGGAAAGTATGGTTATGAAAAAATTATTTCAGCATTTGAGCAGCAAGATATTGATGTTTTAGTAGGAACTCAAATGCTGACCAAAGGTTTGGATTTTAGAAATGTGAAACTAGTTGGTATTATGAATGCCGATACGATGTTGAATTTTCCGGATTTTAGGGCGCATGAACGAAGTTTTCAACTTATGTTGCAGGTGTCTGGTAGAGCAGGTCGCACAGACCAAAGAGGTAAGGTATTAATTCAAACCTATAACCCATATCATAAAATATTGCAGCAAGTATCAACCAATGATTATTTAGGAATGTACGATGAGCAAATGGATGAACGCCATAATTATAAATATCCACCAATTTATAAGCAAATAAAAATCACGCTAAAACATAAAGATTACAATAGGGTAGACATGGGATCCCAATGGTTGGCCAAATCGTTAAGGCAGGTTTTCGCAGAAGCTATTTTAGGGCCGGAATCGCCACCAATTGCCAGAATAAGAAATCAGTTCCATAAAAATATTCTAGTTAAAATTCCTAAAAAACAGTCATTATCAAAAACAAAAGAAGCTATTATTAAAATTAATAACAGCTTCTGGAGTATTAAGGAATTTAGGTCGGTAAAAGTAATTTTAAATGTCGATAACTTTTAATTTAGTTGGTTAGACTTAAATATTGTTTAAAGCATCAACCAGTTGGGTCTTTTTATTTCTACTTAAAGGAATTTCATAAGCACCAACTTCAACATTTTTACTGTTAAATCTGTCAATTTTATCCAAATTAACAATATAAGATTTGTGAATTCTCAAAAATTTATTTTCTGGCAATTCTTTTTCAAATGATTTCATGGTTGATAAAACAACCAAGCTGTTTTCTTCAGTCACTAATTTCACATAATCACCCAAAGCTTCAATCCATTTAATATCTTTAATATAAACTTTACGTTTTTTAAGATTGCTCTTTACAAAGATATGTTCGCCTTCTTCTTCATTAAAATCCAAGGTTAATTTATGCTGCTCTAAGGCTTTGTCAACAGCCGTATTAAAGCGTTCTCTGGTAATTGGTTTGTGTAAGTAATCGGTAGCATCATAATTAAACGCTTTAAACGCATATTCTGTTTTTCCGGTTACAAAGATAATTTGGGGTTTGTTGTTTAAAACATCCAATAGCTCAAATCCGTTTAGTACTGGCATTTCAATATCTAAAAAAATGAGGTCAACTTGGTTGTTGTTTAAACCATTTTTGGTCTCTAAAGCACTACTGTACTCAGCAATTAAGTTGAGAGCTGGGTGGTTCTCTACTAACTTGACTATTGAGAGACGTTGTATTGCCGAGTCGTCTACTACTACACAGTTTAAAGTCATAACATTATATTATTTCGGTTAAGATATCGACAATATTACAAAAAATTCGGTTAAAAACCAAATTTCATCGTTAAACTGTTTACTTTAACAAAATTTTAACATTTTAAAAATAACAATAATATACAGGGTATATACTTGCAATATATAAATAAATAGATTATTTTTGCACCCATTTTAATAATAAATTTAGATTTTTATGAATCATTATGAAACTGTTTTCATCTTAAATCCCGTTTTATCTGAAGATCAGATAAAGGAAACAGTAAAGAAATACGAAGATTTTCTTGTTTCTCGAGGAGCGAAGATGATATCCAAAGAAGATTGGGGACTAAAGAAATTAGCTTACCCTATCCAAAACAAGAAAAGTGGTTTTTACCACTTATTTGAATACCAAGTAGAAGGAGAAGTTATTGCTCCTTTAGAGGTTGAATTCAGACGTGACGAACGTTTTATGCGTTATTTAACGGTTACTTTAGACAAGCATGCTATTTCTTGGGCTGAAAGAAGAAGAGAAAAACTAAAAGTAAAAGCGTAATTATGTCGACAATAGAACAACAATCAAAAGGAAAAAAAGACGGAGAAATTAGATATCTTACGCCTTTAAACATTGAAACCAACAAAACAAAAAAGTATTGTCGTTTCAAAAAATCTGGAATCAAATATATTGATTATAAAGATCCAGATTTCTTATTGAAATTTGTTAATGAGCAAGGTAAAATTCTACCTAGACGTTTAACAGGAACTTCATTAAAGTATCAAAGAAAAGTATCAGTGGCTGTTAAAAGAGCCCGTCACTTAGCATTAATGCCATACGTGGCAGATTTGTTAAAATAAAAATAGCATAACTATGGAACTTATATTAAAACAAGACGTTGAAAGCTTAGGATTTAAAGACGATATTGTAACAGTTAAGAACGGTTATGGTAGAAATTTTTTAATTCCTCAAGGACAAGCTATTTTGGCAACTATTTCTGCTAAAAAGGTTTTGGCTGAAAATTTAAAGCAAAGAGCTTACAAGGATAAGAAAATAATTGATGATGCCAACAAAATCTCTGAGGCCTTAAAAACATTAGAAATTAAAATAGCAGCTAAAGCTGGAGCAGGAGATAAATTATTTGGCTCTGTTAGCAATATTGATGTTGCTACCGCTTTAGAAAACGAAGGTCAATCTATTGATAAAAAATATATCATGGTTACAGGTGGACATGTAAAACGTTTAGGTAAATATACCGCAACCATACGTTTACACCGAGAAGTAACGGTTGAATTACCTTTTGAAGTGATTGCTCAAGTTAATTAAGTAAAATAAATATTAACAAATAGTTAATAAATAAGGCTATCCATAATGGGTAGCCTTATTCATTTAAAGGATTTTTTAATTAAATTAGCCCGACTAATTCAAATATACTTTAAATGAAAAAATTTACATTATTTTTATTATTTATGCTAAGCATTGGGTTTGCCGAAGCGCAAGTTACCACTTCTAGCATAAAAGGGTTGATTGTTGATGGATCTGAACAATCTCTTATGGGAGCAAATGTTTTGGCAATTCACACACCAACAGGCACTAAATATGGTGCGGCATCAAACTTTGATGGACGATTTAATTTACTTAATCTACGTGTTGGAGGGCCTTATACCATCACTATTAGTTATTTGGGTTACAAATCTCAAACATTCAATGATGTTTATCTTGATTTAGGTAAAACACTATCTCTAGACATTACTTTGGAAGATGACAGTGAACAGTTAGACGCTGTTGTTGTTAGCGGAACCACAGGAACAGGAACTTTTGGAAGCGACAGAACTGGAGCAGAAACAAGTGTAGGGCGACGCGAGTTAACTCGTTTGCCATCAATTTCAAGGTCTGCATCAGATTTTACCCGTTTAGAACCTACAGCCAGCGGTAATTCTTTTGGTGGTAGAAACGATCAGTTTAATAATTTTTCATTAGATGGGGCTATTTTTAATAATCCATTTGGTCTAGATGCGCCAACGCCGGGAGGACAAACCGATGCACAACCCATTTCATTAGATGCCATTGATCAAATATCGGTTTCAACAGCGCCATATGATGTTACACAATCTGGTTTTACCGGAGCTTCTGTAAATGCCGTTACTAAAAGTGGAACGAATGAGTTTCACGGTACAGTTTATGGTTTTACCAGAAACGAAGAAATGACCGGAAAGAAAATAAAAGGAGAAGATGTTGTAAGACCAAAACTGGATCAAACGCAATATGGGTTAAGCATTGGTGGGCCTATTGTGAAGAATAAATTATTCTTTTTTGCCAATTTTGAAAAAGATGATCGTTCAGATTTAGGTTCTAATGGTTGGGTTCCCAATAGAGCAACGGGCGCCATCAACGAATCAAGGGTTACGGCGACAGATTTAATGGCGGTACAAACCGCTTTGTCAAATTTGGGTTATAACACAGGGGCTTTTGAAGGATTTACCTATGCTTCAGAATCAACAAAAGGGATATTTAAATTGGATTGGAATATTAATGATAACAACCGTTTGGCTATCATTTATAATTTTTTAAATGCTTCAAAAGAAAAACCTGCACATCCTACGGCTTTAGGATTTAGAGGGCCTAACGCGGCTACTTTACAGTTTGAAAATACGGGTTACGAAATTAATAATAAATTACAATCCATTCAGTTAGAGTTAAATTCAACTCTGTCTCAAAATGCAAGTAATAAACTTCAAATAGGTTATACACATTTTGATGATTTTAGAAATCCATTATCTGTTCCGGCGCCAACCATTACCATTTTGGAAGGCGGTTCTAATTATATTATTGCTGGTCACGAACCTTTCTCTATTCACAATACTTTAGATCAAAAAGTATTTCAATTTACAGATAATTTAAACTTTTTTAAGGGCGATCACACGTTTACTGTAGGAACCTCTTTTGAGAAATTTCAGTTTGATAACTCTTTTAACCTTGGCGTTTATGGTGCAAGAGGGGTGTTTTTTCCATCTTATAATAGTGTTGCAGATTTTCTTGCTGATTCTGCTCCAGGAGGAGGATTACAAGCCATGTTGAATGATGCCACTGCGGCTCATAATGCTTTAGAAGCCAATGGATCTGGCGTTGCTGGTGGTTGGGCTTTGGCCGAAACCAACGTTGGTCAGTTGTCTTTTTATATTCAAGATGAATGGAATGTTACAGACCAATTTAAACTAACTTATGGGGTACGTTTTGATAAACCCCTTTTCTTTGATTCTGCCGAAAAAGCACAGGAAGTTATAGATAGAGCTTGTTGTTATGTGCCAGATATTCCTTATGTAAATCCTAATAATGGAAAAACCGTATTATTAGATAATACGCAAATGCCAGATAATGATTGGTTGATTTCGCCACGTTTAGGATTTAATTATGATGTTAAAGGTGATGACACCTTTCAGTTACGTGGAGGTTCAGGATTATTTACAGGTCGTTTTCCTTTTGTTTGGTTAGGAAACCAGATTGCAAATCCTGAAGTGTTTTTCTACCAAGCAGTTGACCCCGATTATAAATTTCCACAAGTTTGGAGAACCAATATTGGTACCGATTATAAATTTGAAAACGGATTAATAGTCACCGGCGATGTGTCTTACACTAAAGACATTAATGGCGCTCATGTTCAAAACTGGGGTTTATTACCTCCTTCAGGAA
>PFKE01000134.1 GCA_002784145.1 Flavobacteriaceae bacterium CG_4_10_14_3_um_filter_33_47
AGAGCAAATACTGAAGTTAGACTTAAATTGGAAGAAATAGGAAACCCAGCAAATAACGTTGAGAAGTTTTTAACCACTTCTGTAACCAGCGGTTGGGAAGAACTAACGTTCCCTTTTTCAGCAGCAGATAGCGATAAGTTTAATAAAATTGTTATTTTCTTCGATTTAAATGCCAATAACACAGACACTTATTATTTTGATGATTTAGTGCTTTATGGAGACGGATCTACTACTGGTGGCGGTGGTGGAACTGGCGGAGGAACCATTACTGGAATAGCCTCCAATTCAGATTTTGAAACCGGAACAGATTCAGGTTGGATTCGTTTCCAAAATGGTGGTGTAGCGGTATTTGATAATACCATAAACAATGGAGGTTCTTGGTCTGGCAGATTAGAAACAAATGGCGCCAGTAATCCAGCCTTTAAGCAAGAAGCTATTGGTATAGGTGCTGTAGCCGCTGGAAATACAATTACTATTGCGTTTGACCATATTGGCTCCATGGGTGGAGAAGGAGGCGTATTTAATGTGCTTCTTTTTGGCGAAGGCGCAAACGGTGCTTCTTTTACACATGTGTTTAATCCAACGCCAGCATTAGCAGAAACTTGGTCAAGATTTTCAGGGTCTTTCACAATACCAGTAGGAACAGATGTTTCTGGTGGTATTAGTTTCTTAATTGAAACGGTTTGTGGTGGAGCACCAGGATGTACCGTAACTGCCAATATCGATAACGTTTCTGTAACAGTTAATTAATCTAATTTGATATATAAGAATTGTTTCATTAAAATTAGAAGATATAATGATTAAATAGAATAGAATAAAAAAGGTTGGTTTTCATATTAAAAATCAACCTTTTTTTAAAATTTTAAACATTCTTCTTAAATCCTGCAGTTTTGTTTTTTTGTTTTTCCCTATTTTTAAAAACTGTAACATTCAAACAAAATGATTTTAATTCATGAAAACAAAAGCGAACTATTTTAAATGCACAATCTTTTTAACCTTAATAAGCTTAACGGGGTGCTCATTAAAAAATAAAGAAGAAATAAAGGAGGATACAAAGGAAACTCCAAAATTTGAATTATCTCAAATGACAAGCGAGGTTTATAAAACAGCTCACGATAGCCTATTAAAATTGGCTTATTCTGGCACCGTTAAATTTGGGCCGTTTGAACAGCCTAAAGAAACCGATGCTTCTATACAAGTTGATCCATCTAAAACGTTTCAAACCTTTTTAGGCATTGGAGCCGCATTAACCGATGCTTCTGCCGAGACTTTTTATAAATTATCAAAAGACAATCAAGATCGTTTTCTGGAAGCTTATTACAGCAAAGAAAAAGGTATTGGCTATTCCTTAGGTCGCACCATTATTCATAGTTGCGATTTTTCTTCAGGAAGTTATACTTATATAGAGGAAGGCGATAAAGACCTTTCAACCTTCAACATCAATCACGATAAAACATACAGATTACCATTCACAAAAAAAGCCATTGATGCAGCTGGAGGCTCCTTAACCATGTATGCAAGTCCGTGGAGTCCACCGGCCTTCATGAAAACTAACAACAACATGCTTCAAGGGGGTAAATTGAAACCGGAGTTTTATCAATCTTGGGCCAATTACTACGCTAAATTTATAAAAGCCTATGAAAAAGAAGGCGTTCCAATTTGGGGGTTAACCATTCAAAACGAACCTATGGCAGTACAACGCTGGGAGTCTTGTATTTATTCAGCTGAAGAAGAGCGCGATTTCTTAAAAAATTTCTTAGGGCCTACCTTAGAAAAAGAAGGCTTGGGAGACAAGAATATTATTGTTTGGGACCATAACAGAGACTTGTTGTTTCAAAGGGCCAATGTAATTTTAAACGACCCCGAGGCAGCGAAATATGTCTGGGGAACAGGATTTCATTGGTATGAAGATTGGAAAGATGGCAAACCTATGTTTGATGCTGTAAAAAGTGTCCATGAAAATTATCCTGATAAAAATTTAATTTTTACCGAAGGCTGCAACGAAAAATTTGATTGGGAAAGAATTAATAATGAAGACCCAAAATTAGCGGAGCGATATGGAAAATCAATGATTAACGATTTTAATAACGGCACCGTTGCATGGACAGATTGGAACATTCTTTTAGATGAAACAGGCGGTCCTAACCATGTGGGGAATTTATGTTTTTCACCAGTTCATGGCAATACACAAACGGGAAAATTAACCTTTACAAACTCCTATTATTACATAGGTCATTTTTCAAAATTTATTCGCCCTGGAGCAAAACGAATTACAAGCGTATCGAGTGCGAATAGTTTATTAAGTACGGCTTTTGTAAATACAGACGGAAGTATTGTTATTGTTATCATGAATCAAGATGATAAAGCGTTAGAGTTTACTTTAAATATGAACTCTAAAACACCTCATTTAAATGCCTTACCGCACTCCATTCAAACCATTACATTAAAAAAGGCTTAACATGCAAAAATCGTACACCATATTCGTCAGTTTTATTGTAGCCTTAGGAGGATTTTTACTTGGGTTTGATAGTGCTGTTATTTCTGGAGCAGTCAACGGAATAACCGTATATTTTAGCATGTCTGATTGGGAATTGGGCTTTTCTGTAGGCTGTGTTATATTTGGTGCTATGGCAGGAAATATTCTTGCTGGACCCATGAGCGATCGTTTTGGGCGTAAAAAAATACTTATAGTAACGGCCATGCTTTTTACAATTTCTGCTCTTTGGTCTGCATTGGCAACCACTTATATAACTTTTGTTGTTGCTAGAATTATAGGAGGTATAGGAATTGGAGGCGCTATTTTAATAGCGCCTATTTATATTGCCGAGGTGTCTCCTCCAAAATTACGTGGAAGTTTAGTCTCCTTAAATCAGTTAAACATTGTATTGGGTATTTCTGTGGCCTATTTTTCCAATTATTTTTTAAAAGACCTTGAAGGAGAAAGTTGGCGTTGGATGTTAGGCGTTGAAGCGATTCCTGCGGTCATATACTTTTTTGCGCTTTTTGCCGTGCCACGAAGCCCTAGATGGCTCATTCAAAGATTGAATTTAGTAGATATTGCCGAAAAAATATTAATAAAAATAGGAGGTAAGCATTATGCTTTAGAGACTATAGAAGAAATTTTGAGAGGCATTGCCAAGAAAGAAGTTAAAGGAAAGTTCTCAGACCTATTTAGTAATAAAATGAGAACCATCATGGTCATTGCCTTAGGCATTGCCTTTTTTCAGCAAATAACAGGAATAAATGCCATATTCTATTATGCCCCAACTATTTTTGAACAGGCAGGAGGCTCTACAGATGCGTCATTTCTTCAAGCTATAGTCGTAGGCCTTACTAATTTAGTCTTTACCCTAGTAGCGATTAGGCTAATAGATAAATTGGGAAGAAAACCTTTATTGATTATTGGTACAGCCACCATGGCCATAGCACTTTCAATGGCAACCATTGCGTTTAATAATGCCACATATAGCATTAAAGACAAAACAATTGACAAGGTTACAAATACCGAAATTAAAACGGTTTTAACAGCATTAACAGGCGAATCGTTTGGTTCGCAAAAAGAACTGTTTGCCAAATTGAAGCCGTTATTGAGCGAAGAACAAATGTTTCAATTTAAACGGAATGAGGTTAAAAACTTCATTTCAATAAATGCAACGCTAGTATTAGTTGCTATTCTTTTATATGTAGCGGCTTTTGCCATTTCACTTGGCCCTGTTATGTGGACCTTGCTCTCCGAAATTTTCCCGGGATATATTAAAGGTATTGCCATATCGGTTGTTGGATTCTTTAACTCGTTGGTAAGCTATACGGTGACACAATTTTTCCCATGGGAACTTACAAACTTAGGGCCAACATTAACCTTTGCTATTTATGCATTGTTAGCGGTATTGTCCTTGTTATTTGTCCTGAAGTTTGTTATTGAAACAAAGGGAAAAACATTGGAAGAAGTAGAAGAATTATTAATAAGACATTAAAATGGCATGTACAAAAGCTATTTAATTTTATTTACTATCATAGTATTCCTTTACACTATAAATATGGGAAATGATATGCCTTACCAATTAATTATGGAGAACAATCAGAAGCCAGTTATGGTAGAGGTTACAGAGACTAATGGGAAATTTCAGTTATTAGTTAATAAAAAACCTTTTTATATTAAAGGTGCTGGTTTAGAATTTGGTAAAATTTCTTCATTGGCAGAACATAAAGGAAATTCATTCCGAACCTGGCGAACCAATAACGGTAAACAAACAGGAAAAGAAGTTCTGGACGCTGCTTTAAAAAACAATTTAATGGTAACCATGGGAATTGACGTTGCCAGAGAACGTCATGGGTTTGATTATAATGATGAAAAAGCTGTAAAAGCACAATATGAGCGTATTAAAAAAGAGGTTTTAGAATTAAAAGATCATCCAGCCTTACTTATTTGGGCCATTGGTAACGAGCTTAATTTAAGGGCAACAAATCCAAAAGTCTGGAACGCCGTAAACGATATTTCTAAAATGATACATGAAATAGATCCTAATCATCCAACCACAACAACCTTGGCGGGCATGTCTCAACAAGAAATTCAATATATAAAAGAACGTTGCCCAGACATTGATATTCTTTCTGTTCAGTTGTATGGATCCATAGTAAAATTACCAAAACTGTTAAAAGATTTTGGATGGAAAGGCCCTTATATTGTTACCGAATGGGGTGCAACAGGTCATTGGGAAGTCCCTAAAACTTCATGGAATGCGCCCATTGAAGAAAACAGTACTGTAAAAGCAGGCAATTATTTAAAACGATATCAAATAGCTATAGAATCAGATACCACACAATGTCTTGGTTCTTACGTCTTTCTTTGGGGTCAAAAACAGGAAAGAACCCCTACTTGGTACGGTTTGTTTCTAGAAGATGGCAAGGAAACCGAATCTGTTGATGTGATGCATTATTTATGGAATAAGGAATGGCCAATCAATAGAACGCCACAAATTAAATCTTTTTACATAAATGATAAAACAGCCTACGACAGTGTTAAAATTAGTCCACAAAGCACTGTGACAGCTGAAGTAACCATCACTGATTTTGAAAATGATGGGATTGAGTATCAATGGGAAGTCTTACGGGAAAGCACCGATTTAAAGGATGGAGGCGATAAAGAAGAAAGACCCGAAACTATAAAACTAAAAATTATAACAAACCAAAACGGAGTTCTAGAATTTCTAGCTCCACAACCAGGCCATTACAGGTTGTTTGTATATGCTTCAGATGGAAACAATCAAGCAGCAACAGCAAACATACCTTTTATGGTCAATTAAAATATTAAAAATATATTTAATGAGCAGTAAAGAAATTTATATTGGTAACCTTAAAGCTTCAGTGTCTAAAAAAGAGATAACAGGAGAAGTCGTTCAGTTTGAAAATGAAAGCTATTACAAAATTTCAAACAGCAATGCCATGCGTCCGTTTTTTATGAGTATTGTTAGCGATTCAAATCATTGGATGTTCATTTCTAGCAACGGTGGTTTATCCGCAGGAAGGAAAGATTCTGAATCGTCATTATTTCCTTATTATACAGACGATAAAATAACAGAATCTGCAGAAATTACAGGAAGCAAAACCATTATTCAGGCCTCAAAAGAAGGAAAAACATACCTATGGGAACCATTTTCAATGCGGTATCAAGGCGTATATAATATTACCAGGAATTTATATAAAAACATATATGGCAACAAAGTGGTGTTTGAAGAAACCAATCACGATTTAAAATTAACCTTCCAGTACCAGTGGAATTCAAGTGATTTATTTGGGTTTGTAAAAAAATCGACTCTGTTAAATAACGATACTTTACAAACTAGCGTCACTATTTTAGATGGTTTGCAAAACATATTGCCATCAGGCGTTAATTCTGCTTTACAAAATGCTAGTAGTAATTTGGTTGATGCCTATAAAAAATGCGAATTAGAGGCTAAGTCTGGTATCGGAATTTTTGCATTAAGTGCATTTATTGTAGATAAAGCCGAACCTAGCGAAGCCTTAAAAGCTAATATTGTTTGGTCATTAGGTGTAGAAAATCCAATCTATTTATTATCCTCATTACAACTTAATGCGTTCCGTCAAGGAAAAACATTGCAACAGGAAACTGATATTAAAGCCGAAAAAGGCGCCTATTTTACATGTTCTGAAGTAAACATAGAAGCAACAGCTGAAAAAAGCTGGATGACGATTGCCAATGTAAATCAATCCATAAGCGGCATAACCTATATTTCAAAGCTAATAAAAAATGAATCTAATTTATTAAAATTGGTTCAAGACAACATAGACCAAGGAACGGCTAATTTAATTAAATTGGTTGGATCTTCAGATGGTTTGCAAACTACCGCAGATTCTTTAACCAATACAAGACACTTTTCCAATACGCTCTTTAATATTATGCGTGGTGGAATTTTTGATGATAATTATAAAATTGAAAAGGGCGATTTTATTAAATATATAGATAACGCTAACAAAAAAGTTTTTAAGAAAAAAGAAGAAAAACTAAAAGGTTTACCTGAATACTTCGATTTAAAATTCATTAAAATTCTTGCTAAAAATGATGATGATAAAAATTTCAAAAGACTTTGTTTTGAATATTTACCATTAAAATTTAGCAGACGTCATGGCGACCCAAGCCGGCCGTGGAACCGATTTTCAATCAACACAAGAAGTGAAATTGATGGGTCTAAAATTTTAGACTACGAAGGAAACTGGCGTGATATTTTTCAAAACTGGGAAGCATTGGCTCATGCCTATCCAGAATTTATTGAAAGCATGATTCATAAGTTTTTAAACGCCACCACTTTTGACGGTTATAACCCTTACAGAGTAACCAAGGGAGGTTTTGATTGGGAAGTTATTGAAGAAGATGACCCATGGTCTTACATAGGGTATTGGGGTGACCATCAAATAATTTATTTATTAAAGTTCTTGGAATTTATTGAAAATCATGATCCAAAAAGGTTAGAAAGACATTTTGATCAAGATGTGTTTGTGTATGCTAATGTGCCTTATAAAATAAAAAGTTATCAAGATACCGTTCTTAATCCAAAGGATACCATAGACTTTGACCATCATTTAAACGAGGATATTTTAAAGAAAAAATCTGAACTCGGCGCCGATGGAACCTTGCTTAGAGACAAAACATTCTTCATTTATAAAGTCAATTTAATTGAAAAATTATTAGCAACGGTATTGGTAAAAGTTTCAAACTTTATTCCAGAAGGCGGTATTTGGCTAAATACACAGCGCCCAGAATGGAACGATGCCAACAACGCTTTAGTAGGCAATGGTGTATCTATGGTAACGCTTTATTACTTGCGCCGTTTTTTAAGTTTCTTTGAAACCATCGTATCACAAGCAACCACCGAAAATGTTGAGGTTTCTGAAGAATTGCTGCAATTTTTCAATGAGATTGTCAAGACTCTTAATGCTCATAAAACCATCCTTAAAGGGAAAGTTTCTAATAAAGACAGGAAATCAGTACTTAACGGATTGGGTATGGCAGGAAGTGATTATAGATTAAAAATTTATGAAGAAGGATTTGCTGGTAATAAATCAGCTATTAGTAAAGTAGAAATTCTAGGTTTTATCACCATCACATTAAAATACCTAGACCATAGTATAGAAGCTAATAAAAGAGAAGATAAATTATATCATGCCTATAATATTATAACCATACACGAAGATGAGGTTTCGCTTTCATACTTGTCTGAGATGTTAGAAGGTCAAGTAGCGGCATTAAGCTCTGGTTATCTGTCTCCAAAAGAGGCTTTAGAATTATTGGATGCATTAAAGGCAAGTGCACTTTTTAGGCCAGATCAGTACAGTTACATATTATATCCAAACAAAGAACTACCTAGGTTTGATAAAAAGAATAACATACCGGCGGCAAAGGTTGAAAAATCAGAACTTCTTAAAAAACTGGTCCAAAATGGCAATGCTCAAATTATAGAGAAAGATGTAGAGGGCAACTATCATTTCAATGGAAGTTTTCACAACGCCAATAGTTTAAAAGATGCACTTAACAATTTGCCAGAAAATATATATCAGTCTCTTGTTGAAAAAGACAGGAAGTTCTTATTAGAGGTATTTGAAGATATTTTTGATCATAAATCCTTTACAGGTCGTTCAGGAACCTTTTTTGGTTATGAAGGCTTGGGTTCTATCTATTGGCATATGGTTTCAAAACTTTTGTTGGCAGTTCAAGAAAATTGTTTGTTAGCCATAAATACTAATGAAAGTGAGGTTATAATTGGAAAGCTGTTGGATCATTACTATGAGATTGAAGCTGGTATAGGCGTTCATAAATCGCCAGAATTGTATGGTGCATTCCCAACCGATCCGTATTCTCACACACCAAGCGGAAAAGGAGCGCAGCAACCAGGAATGACCGGACAGGTTAAGGAAGATATTTTAAGCCGAATAGGAGAATTAGGGGTTTTTGTCGAAAAAGGATGTGTTGTTTTTAAACCAAGACTTTTAAGAAATAGCGAGTATTTAAAAGAAGTAAAAACATTTGAGTATACCGATGTCCTTAACAGAAAACAACAGATTCAATTGGAAAAAAATTCATTGTGCTTTACTTATTGTCAAGTTCCTGTTATTTATCAATTGAGTGAAAAAGAAGGATTAAAAGTTGTTTTTAATGATAATTCTAAAGCACAATACAACACGTTAAATCTTGACAAATCAACAAGCAAAAAGTTGTTTGAGAGAACGGGAGACATTAATCAAATAATTGCATCTGTAAAAAGCAAATAAAAGGGTATTACAAGCCTTAGTTAATTATTAAAAAAACAAAATCATGGTCAATTTTAAAAAAGCAATCCTTTCATTTTTTTCCATTGTTACCATTTTTTATTGTCAAAATAAACCAACAGAAATGAGGTCAAAAACTGCAGAAGAGATTTTAGGCAATTCAAAGTATTTAGCAATTTCTTATGGAGGCTATAGGCATCAAGACCATAGTATTGAGCCTACTGTTGAAGAGCTTAAGGAAGACATGAAGCTACTATCGGCCATGGGTATTAAAATTTTGAGAACATACAAGGTACACTTGCCGCATGCTTCCAATGTGTTAAAAGCGATTAGTGAGCTAAAAAAGGAGAATCCGAATTTCGAAATGTATGTAATGTTAGGTGCTTGGATAGACTGTAAAAATGCTTGGACAGACGAAGAGCCTATTCATAACATAGAAAGCGAGGCTAACAAACCACAAATGGAAAAAGCGGTTGCATTAGCAAATCAATATCCAGATATTGTAAAAGTAATTGCGGTGGGTAATGAAGCTATGGTAAAGTGGGCGGAGAGCTATTACGTTGAGCCATACATTATACTAAAATGGGTTAATTACCTTCAAGACCTAAAAAAAGAAGGGAAACTACCTAAAAACTTATGGGTAACGAGTTCAGATAATTTTGCGTCTTGGGGCGGAGGCGGAGAAGAATACCATGTAGAAGATTTAAATAAATTGATAAAAGCTGTGGATTTTCTTTCAGTTCACACCTATCCCATGCACGACACACATTATCAGCCAGATTTTTGGCTAAATCCTCAAGGGATGGAAGGCAAAACCGATATGGAAAAGATTGAAATATCGATGTTACGAGCAAAGGAATATGCGATGATGCAGTATCAAAACGTAAAGAAATATATGCAAAGTCTAGGTGTTAGCAAACCCATTCATATTGGTGAGACAGGTTGGGCAAGTATGTCTTCAGGTTTTTATGGTGCAGAAGGGTCGAAAGCCTGCGATGAGTATAAAGAAGCACTTTACTATAAGCATATGAGAGACTGGACCAACCAAACCGGGATGTCGTGTTTTTATTTCGAAGGGTTTGATGAGCCTTGGAAAGGAGGTGATAATACCGGGAATTCTGAAAAGCATTTTGGATTATTCACCGTAGATGGCAAAGCAAAATATGCCCTTTGGGATATGGTTGATCAAGGCGTTTTTAAAGGGTTAATAAGAAACGGAAACGCTATTACAAAAACGTATAACGGCGATAAAACAGCATTAATGAAGGATGTTTTGGTGCCAATTACAGCTCAGGAAGTTTCCGAGAACCAATAACCATTACAAGTTGAATTTTTAAGCCATGAAAATATTTAAATGTTACACAGCAACCTTTTTTATCATGATTATGTTTAGTTGTAGTCAGAAGCAATTATCCGTTGAAGTTTTTGAAACCTCAGCAAGTGGAAATAAGCTGAAGAACGTAACAGAATTTCCTAAAGCGGACAATCCTCTTATAATTACATTGAACCCTGAAGAAACCTTTCAAACTATCACGGGTTTTGGAGGCTCTTTTACAGAGGCTTCTGCATCCCTTTTAAATAGGCTAACTTCTGAGAATAGAAACATGATTTTAGAAGCTTATTTTGGAAATAGTGGCGCGAGGTATTCGTTAACCAGAACTCACATGAACTCTTGTGATTTTTCCTTAAGCAATTACTCGTATGCTCCTATTGAAAATGACATTAAACTTAAACACTTTTCAATTGACGAAGATCGCGAGGATTTAATTCCTATGATTAAAGACGCCATGCTGATTTCTAAAGAAGGGTTTAAAATTTTAGCATCACCTTGGACAGCACCACCTTGGATGAAAGATAATAAAGATTGGCGTGGTGGTAAATTATTGCCGCAATATCAAGACACCTGGGCCTTATTCTTTTCAAAATACATCAATGCTTACAAAAAAGAAGGGATTGATATTTGGGGATTTACGGTTGAAAACGAACCTTTAGGAAACAGCAATAATTGGGAAAGCATGCATTTTACAGCAGATGAGATGACCAGTTTTGTAAAAAACCACCTTGGGCCTAAACTTCAAATGGATGGACACGATGTAAAAATATTGGGTTATGACCAAAATCGTGGTGAAGAATTAAAACAATGGATAGATGTTATGTTTGCCGACGAATCTTCATCAAAATATTACGATGGAACAGCCGTTCACTGGTATGCGAGTACTTATGATTATTTTCCTGAATCATTGCAATATGCACATCAAAAAGCACCAGATAAATATTTAATTAATTCCGAAGCTTGCTCAGATTCTGAAATCCCTAAATGGCTTGATGACCAATGGTATTGGTCCAAAGAAGCGACCGATTGGGGTTGGGATTGGGCACCAGAAAACCAAAAATATTTACATCCAAAATATGCGCCTGTTAATCGGTATGCCAGAGATATTATTGGTTGTTTGAATAATTGGGTGGATGGATGGATTGACTGGAATATGGTTCTTGACAAACAAGGTGGCCCAAACTGGTTTAAAAATTGGTGTTTAGCACCCATTATTGTTGACCCAGAAAAGGATGAGGTGTATTTTACACCTGTTTATTACACCTTAACTCATTTCAGTAAATACATTCGGCCAGGAGCTGTTCGGATAGGTTTTAAAAACACAAACGAAACTTTAATGGTAACCGCGGTTAAAAATCCTGATGGTTCTTACGCTGTTATAGTATTTAACCCAGAATCAGAAGCGAAAAATTTTATGCTTTCATTAAATGAAAAAACAACTGAAATTCAAATAAGTGCGCAAGCCATACAAACCATACTTGTGCCCAATTTATAAGTTTACAATAAGAAACATTAACTAACTAAACAAAAATAATAACCATGTCAAATAATCAAACAGCAACAAAACATAAAGTGCCTTTTGGACAAAAAGTAGCCTTTGGATTAGGAATGTTAGCAAATCAAATGTTTCCTGCTGCCCTAGGGATTTTTATGGTAGTTCTCGTTCAAAATTTAGGATTTCCAACTTGGATGTGGGGGATTTTATTTTTTTTACCACGGGTATTTGATTCAATTACAGATCCTATCATGGGGTTCATTTCAGATAACACCAAATCTGTTTGGGGCAGACGAAGACATTATGTTTTTATAGGTGCTGTTATTATGGGAATTTCCTTTGTATTAATGTGGCAATTGTATAAATCAGATGGCATATCGTATAACTTTATTTATTTCTTGTTATGGTCGTTAGTGTTTTATTTGGGGCTTACTGTTTTTAGTGTGCCCTATGTTGCCATGGGTTATGAAATGAGCGACGATTTTCATGAGCGCACCAGCATCATGGCAGTTGCACAATGGATTGGACAATGGGCTTGGGTTATTGCGCCATGGTTTTGGGTGGTAATGTATGATCCTTCTTGGTTTGAAAGCGCAGATGTAGCAACAAGAACCCTTGCTGTTTGGGTTGGGGTTATTTGTGCGGTTTTAGCAATGATTCCAGCTATTTTCATTAAAGGCAAATCCACAAAAAACGATAGCAGTCTTACGCCGTTAAGTCTAAAAACCATAGGAAGTAGTTTAAAAGAAATCTTAAAAGGTTTTAAAGAGGCTTTTGGGTATATAGAGTTTAGAAAATTATGTTTTTCTACATTTTTAATTTTTAATGCATTTAATACGGTCGCAGGTTTTTCGTTTTTTATTGTTGTTTACTATTTATTTAACGGAGATACTGCCAGTGCTGGAATTTGGCCTACGCTTTTAGGAAGTGTTGGCGCATTATCAACCACGTTTATTGTGATACCAATTGTTGCGTGGATGTCAAAAAAAATGGGAAAAAAGAATGCTTTTTTATTATCCCAAGGCATATCTGTTATTGGATATTTAATGCTTTGGTTCTTATTTATTCCAGGAAAACCGTATATGTTTTTGTTTGCCTTACCTTTTTTCTCGTTTGGAATTGGAAGCTTATTTACCTTAATGATGTCCATGACTGCGGATGTTTGCGATATTGATGAATTAGCCACAGGAAAACGACGAGAAGGTATTTTTGGAGCCATCTACTGGTGGATGGTTAAGTTTGGTTTTGCTGTTGCAGGATTATTAACAGGAGCCATCATGACTTTAGTAGGTTTTGTTCCTGACGCCGTAAATTCCGAGGCTTCTATTACTGGTTTAAGATTGTTTTATTCAGGACTTCCTATGGTTGGCACATTGGCAGCCATGTTTATTATGCGCAATTATGATTTAACAGAGGAAAGAGCTCATCGAATTACCGCAGAACTAAAAAAGAGAAAAGCATTCAAACCTTCAGGATATGCTAATATGAAATTGCTTTCAGAAATTAATGTTGATACCATTTCAGCAAATGAACTTAAAGATAAATTTCCGCTGCTATTCTCTACTAAACTGGATTTTTCATCCCTTTCAAAAGAAGACCTTCAAACAGAATTTACCAATGTTTTTCAAAAAGGAATGTCCGGCATCTGCTTTAGCGCTTATGAGAAAGGACAAGAACCTGGCGACCTTATTACCGAAGAACAAATACGAAAACGATTAAAAGTTTTAAAACCACACACACAATGGATACGTGTTTTTTCTTGTACTAGCGGGCATGAAAAAATTCCTAAAATAGCCAAAGAAATGGGATTAAAAACCATGGTAGGCGCATGGTTGGATAATGACATAGAGAAGAATCATTTAGAAATTCAAGCCCTCATAAAATTAATAAAAGAAGATCTTGTTGATATTGCAGCCGTAGGAAACGAAGTGCTTTACAGAGGCGAATTAAGCGAACAAACTATTATAAATTCTATTAATTTAGTCAAAAAGGCCTCAAAAAACACGCCTGTTGGTTACGTAGATGCATATTACGAATTTATAAACAGACCTCAATTGGTAGCGGCCTGTGATATTGTTTTGGCAAACTGTTATCCGTTTTGGGAAGGTGTAGATATAAGAATTTCAGGATTTTATCTTCAGGAAATGTATCACAAAACCGTCGAAGCAGCTCAGGGGAAAAAGGTTATTATCTCAGAAACAGGCTGGCCAAGTAAAGGCGAATTAACTGGAAGCGCAGAACCTTCAAAAGAGAATGTAATGACCTATTATATAAAAACTCAATTATGGGCTCAAAATGAGAATGTAGAGGTATTTTATTTTTCTTCGTTTGATGAATCTTGGAAAATACATGCTGAAGGATGGGCAGGCACTTCTTGGGGTTTATGGAACTCAAATGAAAAATTTAAATATTAAAAATAATTAAAATAACCACTTAAATAAATATTACAATGTCATATAGAAAAGAACATATGTTTTCGCTAAAAGCGGCTAACTATACAGAATACGCAGGCGTTGATTTTAGTCAGATATCTACTAAAGATTTGCAAGAGCTTTGGAGAGAAACTCTTGAGAATGGTATGCACGGTCTTTGTTTTAGTATGTATGAAGATGGACAAAAACCAGGAGATATCATTACCGAAGAACAAGTAACGAGAAGGCTCGATATTATTAAGCCATACACCAAATGGGTGCGTTCTTTTTCATGTGTAGAAGGAAATGAACACATTCCAAGAATTGCACATCAAAAAGGGCTTAAAACATTGGTTGGAGCTTGGCTTGGCGATGATCTTGAAATGAATGAAGCAGAAATTGAAGGGTTAATTACTCTTGCAAAACAAGGCTTTGTAGATGTTGCCGCAGTTGGCAATGAAGTGCTGTACAGAAAAGAACTTACAGAAGATCAGTTATTAGAATACATCCATCGGGTTAAAGAAGCTATTCCAGGCATACCAGTAGGCTATGTAGATGCGTATTATGAGTTTTCGGCGCATCCTAAAATCACTAAAGCCTGTGATGTTATTTTGGCCAATTGTTACCCTTATTGGGAAGGCTGTAATATTGAATACTCTTTAAACCATATGCAACAAATGTACGCTCAAGCTTTACATGCCGGGAATGGTAAAAAAGTCATCATTACAGAAACAGGCTGGCCAAGTGAAGGCGGTAGTCTTAGGGGTGCTGTATCTTCCAATGAAAATGCCATGAAGTACTTTATAAATAGCCAAGTATGGTCTACAAATGACGATATTGAGATGTTTTATTTTTCATCATTTGATGAGTCTTGGAAAGTTGGCGCAGAAGGCGATGTCGGTGCCTATTGGGGACTTTGGGATAAAGACGAAAAACTAAAATTTTGACCATTATTAAAAAGAGACTGCTATTAATGAACTTAACCAATAAATTAAACCTTCCTTTTGGAAAGGCTATTTGCTATTCCGGATTTAGAGAAGGTCAACAACCGGGGGGCATTTATCCAAGTTACGATGAGATTAAAGAAGACCTTTTAATGCTTGAAGGCAATTGGAACTATTTAAGATTGTATGACTGCGATAAACATGCCGAAGTTGTCTTAGAGGTTATCAAAAAAGAACAGCTTGATTTTAAAGTCATGCTTGGTGCCTATATCGTTGCCGAGATGAATAATTTTGGTTGTCCTTGGGGTGTAACTTATTCAGAAGAACAATTAGAAACTAATAAGGAGATAAATAGAAATCAAATCGAAAAGCTAATTTCATTAGCGAACCATTATCCTGATATCATTTTTTCATTATCTGCCGGGAATGAAGCCTGTGTAGATTGGACAGATCATTATGTGTCTGTAAAAAGTGTTATTGAGTACGTTAAGATGATTAAAAAAGGGGCAAAACAACCCGTAACCTTTTGTGAAAATTATGTGCCTTGGTTAGATAAGTTAAAATCTTTAGTGAAAGAAGTCGATTTTATATCCATTCACACCTATCCGGTTTGGGAATATAAGAATATACATGATGCATTGGAATACACCAAGCATAATTATTACGCCGTAGCCGATAAATATCCAGACGTTCCAGTGGTTATAACAGAAGCAGGCTGGGCAACAAACTCCAACGGGCGTGGTATTGACCCTTCCAATGTAAGTGAAGAACATCAGGAAATTTATTATAACGATTTAATGGACTGGACGAACGAAGAACAAATTTTAACCTTTGTTTTTGAAGCTTTTGATGAATCTTGGAAAGGCTCACCAGAACCTTTAGAACCCGAAAAACACTGGGGTTTATTTAAAATTGACAGAACGCCTAAATTAGTTATGAGCCATCTGCTTTCCAAACCTTAAAAAGCACAATTAAATTGGTTTCTAAAAAAAAGGGAATGTTTTAAAAATTTGCTCCGTCATTAATTCAAATAAAAAAACCGCCCAACCGCTTAAGGCTTCTTTGTTTTAATGCTTTCCACCAACACAAATCACAATTTCCCCTTTTGGGGGTTTGTTCGTGTAGTGGTCTAAAACCTCTTTAGCGGTTCCACGAATGGTTTCTTCGTATAGTTTAGTCAGTTCTCGTGAAACGGAAACTGGTCTGTCTTCTCCAAAATATTCACAAAAATTAGCTAAGGTTTTTATCAATTTATGCGGACTTTCATAAAAAATAATGGTTTTGGTTTCATCAGCCAATAACAATAATCGTGTTTGTCGTCCTTTTTTAACAGGCAAAAATCCTTCAAAAATAAATTTATCATTGGGTAAACCAGAATTTACCAAAGCAGGCACAAATGCAGTTGCTCCAGGCAAACAATCTACTTCAATATCGTGTTCAATACAAGCGCGAGTGAGCAAAAATCCAGGATCGGAAATGGCTGGTGTTCCAGCGTCGCTAATTAAAGCAACGGACATACCGCCTTTTAATTTTTGAATTAAATTTTCAACCGTTTTATGCTCGTTATGCATGTGGTGAGATTGCATATGGGTTGTAATATCATAATGTTTTAACAGCTTTCCTGAGGTGCGAGTATCTTCGGCAAGAATTAAATCCACTTCTTTTAAAACCTCTACAGCTCTAAAAGTGATGTCTTTTAAATTACCTATGGGTGTTGGAACAATATAAAGCTTCCCCATTAACTAAACTTACTTTCTATAATTTCCATAAAACGCTCTTCATAGACTTCTTTTCCAAGCCAGTTGTTATAATCTGGTTTAACAATACTTTGAATAAGTTTACTAGCTTCAAAAAAACTGCTTGAGGTATTTATTTGAGATAGAACTCGTTCATAATCTTCAGCTTTCCCTTCAAATAAATGTTTTATAAAAGCCAATTTATCATTAAGATCTATATTTAAAGCTTTGTTTTTAAGTTTTTCATTTAAAGATTTTCTTTCGTTTGAAATACCGTTTTGAGCTTTTGATATAGGTTCAAAAATAGGCATATTTTTATGGCCAGATGTTAACTCTTCAAAGTCTGTTTCATATATTCTTTTCTCTGTTTCATAGTATTCTACAGAATTCTCTTCGCTGTCCACGTCCATTGGCATATGTTCAACCATGTCTCTAATTGTTTTCATGCCAGGTTCCATAATGTCATCGTCTTCAACATCATCAAGGTTAATGTATATTTTATCTTCAACTTCAATAGTATCGCTAATGGTATTATTAAAAGCAACATCTAACATACCAAAAAATGAAGAATTACTACCAATTGAGGGAATTTCATCATCAAAATTCTCATAAGCAAACTTTAATACAGATATTTTTTCATAAAGAGCTTGAGCCTCGGTATGCATTTTAACGATATCTTCCTGACCCTTTAATTTAAGAATTCTATGTGCTATACTCATTAATTCAGATTCTAGCTTCTTTTTCATTGCTATTTAATTTTTAGATTTATATAATTTAGGCTTTTATTTTTAATAAATTTACGCCACCTTTATACAAACGAATATGTGATTTGTTTTAGTGTTAAATTTACAAAATGTTTCTCGAAAATACCGTAAATCATAAAGAACAATTTGGATGGATTGAAGTTATCTGTGGCTCCATGTTTTCTGGAAAAACAGAAGAATTAATTAGAAGACTTAAACGCGCTCAGTTTGCAAGACAAAAAGTTGAGATTTTTAAGCCAGCCATTGATGTTCGTTATGACGAAACCAAAGTGGTTTCGCATGATGCCAATGAAATACGGTCAACGCCTGTTCCTGCGGCTGCAAACATTCCTATTTTAGCAGATGGTTGTGATGTGGTTGGTATAGATGAAGCCCAGTTTTTTGACGATGAGATTGTAAGGGTTTGTAATGATTTAGCCAATAAAGGCGTTCGTGTTATCGTTGCTGGTTTAGATATGGATTTTAAAGGAAATCCTTTTGGGCCTATGCCAAGTTTAATGGCTACTGCAGAATATGTCACTAAGGTGCATGCCGTTTGCACCAGAACGGGTAATTTAGCACAATACAGCTATAGAAAATCTAAAAATGATAATTTAGTTCTTTTAGGTGAAGTTGAAGAATATGAACCTTTAAGTAGAGGTGCCTTTTATAAAGCCATGATGCGCGATAAAGTTCGTAATATGAAGGTTAATTATGCCGAAGAAGTGACTTCAAAACCCCAAAACAAAGATGCCTAAAGCTCAAGAAACCGTTCTTGAAATAGATTTAAAAGCTCTCAAACATAATTTTGAGTATTTAAAATCGAAAATAGCTAATAACACAAAAATTTTAGCGGTTGTTAAGGCCTTTGCTTATGGTAATGATGCCAAAGAAATTGCACTTTATTTAGAAAACTTACAGGTAGATTATTTTGCTGTTGCCTACGTTCATGAAGGGATTTTATTAAGAAAAGCTGGTGTAAAAACCCCCATATTAGTCCTTCATCCTCAATCTGTAAATTTTAAAGCCTTAATTGAAAATTGTCTAGAACCCAGCTTATATAATGCTAAGGTTTTTAATGAGTTTATGTCTATTGTCCATCAAGAACATCAAACGAATTATCCCGTACACATTAAGTTTAATACAGGTTTAAATCGTCTTGGCTTTTCTGAGAGCGATATTGATTATTTGATTTCCAAATTAAAAGAAACGAATGCCATAAACGTTAAATCTGTTTTTTCTCATTTAGCCGCAAGTGAAGATTTAAATGAAAAAGCATTTACCCAAAATCAAATAAAATCATTTAAGGAGATAACAAAGGAATTTACCTCAAAACTTGGTTATAAGCCCATGCTTCATATTTGTAACACTTCAGGAATACTAAATTATCCAGAAGCTCACTTTGATATGGTTCGCACGGGCATAGGCTTGTACGGTTTTGGTAATTCTGAAAAAGAAAACAAACACTTTAAACCCATTGGGACTTTAAAAACCATCATTTCACAAATTCATAGTATTAAAAAAGGCGAATCTGTTGGTTATAACAGAGCCTATAAAAGTGATGCTTTTATAAAAACAGCAACGTTGCCTATTGGTCATGCCGATGGTATTGGAAGACCATATGGCAATGGTAAAGGTTATGTTATCATCAATGCTCAAAAAGCCTATATTATTGGAAATGTCTGTATGGATATGATTATGGTTAACATCACAAACATAGATTGTAAAGAAGGTGATGAGGTTATTGTGTTTGGAACAGAATCAACCTCTGAAGACTTAGCCAAAGCGGCTAACACTATTTCTTATGAACTCATTACTGCCATTTCTCAACGTGTAAAACGTCTTTATTTAAAATAAGATTATTGTCAATTGTTTCTGTATAGTTTTTTTAATTATTTTTAGTGTTTCACTAACTAAAAATTTAAAAACATGTTAAAAGAATTTAAAGATTTTGCAATGAAAGGCAATCTTGTTGACATTGCTGTTGCTTTTGTAATGGGTGCTGCCTTTAATAAAGTTGTAGCATCATTTACAGGAGGCATTGTGTCTCCTTTAGTTGGATTAATTTTCCAATCAGACTTTAAAGGATTAAAATGGGTAATAAAAGAAGGCGTTGCTGATGATGCGGGAAACCTAGCAGGAGAAGTTGCAGTACTTTATGGTGATTTTATTACTAACATCATAGACTTTGTTATTGTTGCTTTCGTTATGTTTATGTTAATAAAAGGCATCACCAAAATGAAGAAAAAAGAAGAAGCTGCTGCTCCGGCACCACCTGCAGGACCATCACAAGAAGATTTACTGACTGAAATAAGAGATTTACTCAAAAAATAACAACGTGTTAAATAAATAACAACGTGTTATTTGTTGTTAAAAAGACCCCGTTTTTAAAAAATGGGGTCTTTTTTTAATTTTTAAAATAGAATTAATGTCTAATTTTGCCTTCTCAATTTTATAATGATTTAAAATAAAAAACATGAAAGTAGCGGTTGTTGGTGCCACAGGTATGGTTGGCGAAGTGATGCTAAAAGTCCTAGCAGAACGAAATTTTCCTATTACAGAATTATTATTAGTTGCCTCTGAACGTTCTGTTGGTAAAAAATTAGTTTATAAAAATAAAGAATATACCGTCATTGGCTTAGCAGAGGCAGTTGCTGCCAAACCCGATGTAGCTATTTTTTCTGCCGGTGGTGGAACCTCTTTAGAATGGGCTCCAAAATTTGCTGAAGTTGGCACAACCGTTATCGACAATTCTTCTGCCTGGAGAATGGATCCAACAAAAAAATTGGTAGTGCCAGAAATAAATGCTCATGAGCTAACTAAAGATGATAAAATTATTGCAAACCCTAACTGTTCAACCATTCAAATGGTTATGGCATTAGCGCCTCTTCATAAAAAATACAAGATGAAACGCGTGGTTGTTTCAACAT
>PFKE01000017.1 GCA_002784145.1 Flavobacteriaceae bacterium CG_4_10_14_3_um_filter_33_47
AATCTACAGGGACTTTTCTCCAGCCTAATAAAGATAGCCCTTGGGCCTTTATTTCTTGCTCAAAAATGTTTTTACAAAATTCCAGTTGATTGGATATTTTAGGCAAGAATACCATACCAACAGCATATTCTCTTTGGTTTGGAATGGTAAATTTGCAAACGCGTTTAAAATATTCGTGCGGAATATCTATTAATAATCCAGCTCCGTCACCTGTTTTTCCATCAGCACTAACACCACCTCTATGCTCCAGCTTTACAAGAATTTCAAGAGCATCGTGTATGATTTGATTTGTTTTCTCTCCATTGAGATTACAAATAAAACCAGCACCACAATTTTCGTGCTCAAATTCTGGTAAATACAATCCTTGTTTCTTCAACATAATCAACAAATTTTTGGTTTGAAATATGACTTTTCAAAGCGAATATATGCAGTAGATTTTAATTTACAACAAGAGAAATTTCATTATTTCGATTTTTGATGTAGAAGTGAACTAAAAATAATTATATATCAATAATACTCGGAAATATTAATAAATATTCAATGATGAAAATGTAACTAAAATGTAGATATATCAATTAATAGCAACAATATTGAATATTTTCAAAAAGAATGCCATCGAATAATATTATTTACTGCTAATCCTTCAAAATATGGTTTTATCAAAAAATCAAAAAAACATAAAATAAATAGTTTGCCTCTAATAAAATAGGGTTAAAATATTAAAATTAATAAAAGTTAATTGTTGACCCCTATTTTTTTTAGGGTTTAAAACTTTTTTATATAAGTTTACACCGTATTAACAATAAAATAACATAAAAAACAATAACTTAAAATTAAACCATTATGAAAAAATTAATTACTCTTTCAATGTTTATAGTAGCACTGAGCTCGTTTGCTCAAGAAGCGCCAGTAGAAGATCCAAAATTTACTTTAAGCGGTAGTATAGATGCCTATTACAGAACGAATTTTAATGCGCCTAATGATGAGAGTTTAACATCACCTGGATCATCATTTGCCAATTTGCCTGGTTTTGCTTTAGGAATGGCAAACATAGTAGCATCTTACGAAGGCGAAAAAGTTGGTTTTGTTGCGGACTTGGTATTTGGCCCAAGAGGTACTGATGCTATTTTTGCGTCACCAATGTATTCATCCACAGGGCAAATTGTAAACCAATTATACGCCTATTGGAAAGTAAGTGAATCTGTAAAGCTTACCATGGGTAACTTTAATACCTTTTTAGGATACGAAGTTATTTCGCCAGTAGCTAATTTTAATTACAGTACTTCTTATTTATTCTCTTACGGGCCATTTAGCCATACCGGTTTAAAAGCAGATTTTACTTTAAGTGAAGATTTTAGCTTAATGTTAGGTGTTTTCAATGATACCGATTTAACTGAGTTTAACCCAACAGGCGATTATGCTTTTGGCGCTCAATTAGGGTATAAGGGTCAATTCTTAAACGTATTGGTAGATCCGTCTTTTACCGAAATTGATTATACAGGAGGTTTTGATTTGTCAGATTCATTCTTTTTAGGAATCAACGCTGCTTACTTAAGTCTTGAAGATGATGGTGGTGGATTCTATGGTGGTGCTTTATATCCACAGTATGCAGTATCTGATACTTTTACTTTAGGCTTAAGAGCTGAATATTTCGCAGAAGATAAAGATGTTGAATTTGGTGCCATTGGTACTGGTTTACCAGATTCAAATGTGTTTGCTACTACTTTAACAGGAAGCTTTGCTATTGATAATTTAACTATCAAACCAGAATTAAGATTAGACAGTGCTTCGGATGATTTTTTCTTAGACAATGACGGCGTTCCAGCAAAAAGCTTAAGCTCATTTGTCCTAGCTGCTATATATTCTTTCTAAGAAAAGCATACAACCTATCAAAAATAAAAGGAAAATAAAGCAGTTGCTCAATAAACCTAATTGCTTTATTTTCTTTAATTAACCCTTAAAAATTTATTATTATGTCAATATTTAACACACCCCTTTTTATTCAAGATACCGCCGCTATAGAAGGCGATATGGGAATGATGTGGATGCTTATTTCTGGTATTCTCGTATTCTTTATGCAAGCAGGGTTTTTCTTAGTAGAATCTGGGATGACAGATTCAAAGAATGCCGTAAACATAGCCATGAAAAACTTCCTGGACATTGCCGTAGGCTCATTAGCTTTCTGGTTTGTTGGGTACTCTTTAATGTATGGTGCCGATATGGGCGGTGGTTGGTTTCATTGGGGAGGTTTTATATTCTCTCAAGGTGCTGCCGATTTATTTTTCCAAACTGTTTTTGCCGCAACTGCCGCAACCATTGTATCTGGAGCTATAGCCGGTAGAACAAAATACACAACCTATGCTATCTTTAGTATTGTAATGACGGCCGTTATCTATCCAATCGCAGGTGGTTGGGAGTGGAATAGTGGTTGGTTAAATGCTGAATGGATGCCAGCAGAATTTATTGACTTTGCAGGCTCCTCTATTGTTCACTCAGTAGGTGGCTGGGCAGCGCTTGTTGCTGCTTGGATGGTAGGCCCAAGAATTGGTAAATACTTAGATGGTAAAGCCATAGAAATGCACGGTCACAACCAAATGTATGCCACTTTAGGGGTTTTCATCTTATGGTTAGGATGGTTTGGATTCAATGGTGGTTCTCAATTAGCTTGGGGTGGCGATGATGCCACAGCGGCTTCTCAAGTAGTGCTTGTTACCAACTTAGCAGCTGCCGCAGGTGCCATTGGTGGTTTAATAATTTCTTGGATTAAATTTGGAAAACCAAACTTAGGAATGACTTTAAACGGTGCTCTTGCAGGTTTGGTAAGTATTACTGCAGGATGTGGTAATATGAGTGAAGGCGGCGCTGTACTAGCTGGGTTATTAGGTGGTATCTTGGTGGTGTTTTCAATTGAGTTTATTGAGAAAAAATTGAAAATTGACGACGCTGTTGGTGCCATTTCTGTTCATGGTGTAGCTGGCGCCTGGGGCACCTTAGTAATAGGCCTTTGGGGTATTGATGGCGATGCTGGAATTGGTCTTTTTAACGGTGGAGGAACTGCTCAATTAGCAGCGCAAGCCATAGGAGTATTAGCTTATGCATTTTGGTCAATTGTAGTTTCATTTATATTCTTATATATCATTAAGAAAGTATTTAATGGATTGAGAGTTACTGAAGAAGAAGAAACAGTAGGTCTTGATATTTCTGAACATGGTTCAATTGCTTACCACGGAAAGAGACAAAGAGAAATCTAAGTATAATACGTTTCAAATATTTAAAAGAAGAGGCTATCTCACAATTTGTGAAAATAGCCTCTTTCCTTTTTTATCAAGCTGCTATTGGAAGACCTTTTTACAAAATCAAATAAAACATCTTCTTTTTATTTCAAAATCAAAAAAATTAAATGGGTTCAAGACTAATTTTTGAAAGCAACTTTTTAAAGAAGGTTTCGTTGTTCAGCCATAATGCACTATAAAGCAACTCCTGGTGTTTTGGCAGAATTTTTTCAATATCATATTTTTTATAAAACGCTATTTCTTTAAAATATCCTAAAATTTTTAGGGGTCTTATTGTTATTTTGATATTTATTTCTATTCATACCCTTAAATTTATAGGCTTATTGGTTAATTTTTATATTTTAGCGCACTAATTATAAATTTCCATATCATGAAAAAGATTGAAGCCATTATTAGAAAATCAAAATACCGTCAAGTCAAAGAAGCGCTTCATGGTGTTGGGGTTAATTTTTTTTCCTACTGGGATGTTACTGGTTTAGGTAATGAAAAAGAAGGACATGTTTATAGAGGTGTCTCTTACAGTACCAGCGACATTCAACGCAGATTTTTATCCATTGTTGTCAATGATGATTTTGAGGAAGTAACTATTCAGGCCATTCTTAGTTCAGCATCAACTGGCGAAGTTGGTGATGGTAAAATATTTGTATCAGATATTAAAGAATGTTACAGAATAAGAACTGGGGAAAAAGGAGGAGAAACTTTAAAATAATAAAAATTAAGACTAATTAATTATGGAACTACTAACTACAAATAATGTATGGATGATGATCTGTACAGCACTCGTTTTTTTTATGCACTTAGGGTTTTCTCTTTTGGAAATTGGATTAACCAGACAGAAAAACACCATAAACATTTTATTTAAAAATATATTTATCATTACCGTCGGACTCCTATTGTACTGTTTGGTTGGTTTTAACCTAATGTACCCTGGTTTTGCAGAAGGGTCTTATGGAATTTTCGGGTTTTCTGGGTTTGGGTTATCATCCCCAATGGTTGATGGTGCTTTAGATTTATCATATAATGGAGGCTATACTTATTGGACAGATTTCTTATTTCAAGGCATGTTTGCCGCCACCGCTGCCACCATTGTGTCTGGTGCCGTTGCAGAACGTGTTAAAATAGTACCTTTTATGATATTCACAGTATTTTACGTTGGCTTAGTTTATCCAATAGCAGGATCATGGAAATGGGGCGGCGGATTTTTACAAACTTTAGAAACGCCCTTTTACGACTTTGCAGGATCCACATTAGTGCACTCTGTTGGTGGCTGGGCCGCTTTAGTGGCTGTTTGGTTATTAGGAGCTCGTATTGGAAAATTTAAAAATGGAAAGGCTCAAGCCATTCCTGGACATAATCTGCCTCTTGCTACTGCCGGTGTACTTATTTTATGGTTAGGGTGGTTCGGATTTAACGGAGGATCCGTTCTATCTGCAGATCCAGCATTAACCTCTTTAACCTTAGTAACCACTTGTTTAGCCGCCGCTTCTGGTGGTGTTGTGGCTATGTTGGTTTCTAGTGCTATGTATAAGAATTTAGATTTAACCATGTTTTTAAATGGTATTTTAGGAGGATTAGTTGGTATCACAGCTGGTGCAGATCAAATGAGTCCTACTGATGCCATATTAGTTGGATCCATAGCAGGCATCCTTATCGTTTTTGCTGTTGCTTGTGTAGATAAAATAAAACTAGACGATCCCGTTGGAGCTATAGCTGTTCATTTAATTTGCGGTATTTGGGGAACTTTAGCTGTTGGAATTTTTGGAGCTTTAGCAGGTATGAATCAATTTATAAGCCAATTAATTGGCGTAGCTTCTTACGCCGCTTTTTGTATTATAGCTAGTTTTATCATATTATTTATCTTGAAGAAAACTGTAGGAATTAGAGTTTCTGAAAAAGAAGAAGTAGAAGGCTTGGACAGTCATGAACATGGTATGGATGCTTATCCTGATTTCAGATTGAATGAGCATTAAAAATATTGATGGGTTATAATAAACCTAAAAGCCGTCTCAACACAAAAATAGAGACGGCTTTTTTATTAACTATTTTTAAAAAGTTGTGATTTTAATTAAAATTAGAACTCGTTGTTTTTTAAAAATTGGTTTTACAATAATGCCTTTGTAAACACACTATTAAAAAATAATTGAATAGTGTGTTAGGGAAGGTAGAACATATAAAACCCACCTCAAGTTTTGAAGCGGCCCGTTTTGCTAACCTGACTAAAAGTTAAAGAGTGACTAATTCAAATAAGTAATCATTTAGTTTACCTAGCGTTTTTATTTTATCCTTTGAGCTAATTAGAAGTGAAATATTGTTTCTGCTACCTCCGTAGGAAATCATTCTAATTTTAACGTCTTGCAAAATCTGAAAGAGCTTAAACGTTTCATGATGGTTTACAATAGAATGACCAACCAAACAAACAATGGTTTGGTTTTTATCAACTTCTACTGTTGAAAATTTTTCCAAAGCTTCAACAATTCTATCCAAGTTTTTGTCATCATCAACAGTAAGTGAAATGGCAACTTCAGATGTTGTAATCATATCTATAGATGTTTCATAATTTTCAAATATCTCAAACACTTTTTTAAGAAAGCCATGCGCCAAAAGCATACGCCCTGACTTGATTTTTATAGCCGTAATGTAGTCTTTGGCAGCGATGGCCTTTACCCCGTTTTCGGTATGATTATCATTAATTAATGTTCCGTAAGCTTCAGGATTCATGGTGTTTTTTAAACGCACGGGAATGTTATCTGCTCTAACAGGGGTTACGGTTTGCGGATGTAATATTTTTGCTCCAAAATAAGCCAGTTCGGCCGCTTCATCAAACGATAAGTTTGAGATAGGTTTGGTGTTTTCAACATATCTTGGATCGTTATTGTGCATTCCATCAATATCCGTCCAAATTTCAACTTCTTCCGCTTTAATTACAGCGCCAATAATGGTGGCTGTATAATCACTTCCACCTCGTTGTAAATTTGAAATGTTTCCTTCATCATCTAAACAAATAAAGCCTTGAGTTATGTAGATGCTTGTTTCAGATGCTTCTTTAAAAATAGTGTCAAAATCTTGTTTGATATAAAATAAATCTGGCTCCTTATTTTTATCGATACGCATAAAGCTCAATGCTGGCAACAAGGTAGATTTTATGCCTTCTTGTTTTAGGTAATTATGAAACATGTAGGTTGAAAGCAATTCGCCTTGAGCCACTATTTTATTTTCTAAATTTATGGAATGGTCTTGATAGGTACATTCAACCAAAAAATTAAAAATTTCGGTTACATAATTTTTTACATCCGTATTTAACAATTCATCATTCAATAATGTGTCAATGGTATTGAAATAGGTTTCATGCAGTTTATTTATCTTATCAATAGCTTCATTGGGCATGTCATTTGCAATGTTGTTTGCAATGGCCACCAAGACATTGGTAGTCCCTGACATGGCTGATAAAACCACTATTTTTTTCTTTCCATCGTTGATAATGTTTTTTACGTTACACATATTTTCAACGGTTCCAACAGAGGTCCCTCCAAATTTTAATACTTTCATTTTTTATCAATTTAAAGAGCGAAAGTATGTTACCTCACTCAAAATAAGATATTTATTAAAAAAAAAGATTATTTTTACACAAATTGTTAAATAGTTAACATAATTATCTTATGAAAACAGTATCAAACTGCGTAGAAGACATTTTAATAGCGCAGCCGTATTTAGAAGAGGCCCTTTCCAGAAACATCATAAATTTTAGTGCCTTGGCCATTGAGTTGACCGAGCCCATTAGTAAAATGCTGAAAAAAGACGTTAAACCGGGCGCTATTATGATGGCTTTAAGGCGATATAATCCACCTGTTACCTTAACCAATTCAATAAAAATGAAAAAGGTCATTCAGAATTTAGGGGATATTACCGTACGGTCGAATTTAACGGATTTCACCGTTAAAAATTCTGATACTTTAATACACAATCACGCTCAGATACTACAAAAAATTAATGAAGAATCTAAACTATTTTACACCTTTACAAGAGGTATACACGAAAGCAACATTATTGTTTCCAGTAGTTTAAACGACTATGTAAACAGTCATTTTGAAGATGAAACATTAATCGCTGTTCAAGAGGGATTAACAGCAATTAGCATAAATTTGCCCGAAGACAATTCAAAAATTGCTGGATTATATTATCACTTTTTTAAACGATTAGCTTGGGAAGGGGTTGTTTTATATGAAGTAATATCAACCACCAACGAATTTACTATTTTAGTTGAAGAAGACTATGTTGATAATGCTTTTTTAGCTATAAAGAGATTTAAAACCTAATTAAGTGGGCGGGTTTTCTATCTGTTGTAAGGTAAAAATCTAAAATATTATATATGATTACTTTTTAGTGGTTCTTTGTTACGCTTTTTTAATTTCATTTTTATTTAGAATTACGTGTACTTGTTCAGCAATAATTTTGAATTTAACTGATTCTACAAGTATTCCAAAAGCTTGATTTAAATCAATTTGTCATTTCACTACCCTGGCCCTGTGTTCTATTTTTTTATATGGCATAGGATGTAATAAAGCATCAGTTTCAAATAAAAAAACATAGAGTTAAGTTAATAATATTCTTAAAATTTTAGGAAAACATGACTTATGTCATTTTAAAGTAAGAAATATTTTAAGAAATTTATTTGCTTTTTTTTGTAAAAGTATTAATACAGGTAATTATACCAATTATCATAATTTTAATCTTGAAATTAAAAAGAAGAGTTATATAAAAGTTTGTTTAGGATTGATTCAATTGCTAAAAAGAGAATTAATTTAGCTTTTTTCAAAACCTTCCAAAATCTATATACATGAAACATGAAAAAAAATGTTTTAATTATAGAAGACCATCCTATAATTTCAGAAGCTTATCAAAATGCCCTTATTTTTTATAGTTTGGGAAATAAAAAATTTGAGTTTTGTATTGAAATAGCTAATAATTGCGAACTGCATATAAAAAAATCAAGAAAGCATTAGAAGAAAAAGCTATTGACCTTTTCTTTTTAGATATTAGACTTCCAAAATCTAATAATGGCAAAATTTTATCAGGAGAAGATTTAGGTCTAATAATAAATAGGCTTTTGCCTGACGCTAGAATTATCGTTTCTACAATGTATGCAGATAATCATAGAATACATAATATACTTAAAAATATTAATCCCCTAGGTTTCTTAATAAAGAGTGATATTGCTTCAAAAGAATTGAACCAAGCAATTGATTGCGTCATGAAAGGACAGCCTTATTATAGTAAGACTGTTCTTGAATTATTACGCACACAACTGTCTAATAATTTTATATTAGACAAAATAGATAGGGAATTACTTTATCTGTTGTCAATCAAAACAAAAACGAAAGACTTACCAAATATTCTTCCTCTTTCAAAGGCGGGTGTAGAGAAAAGAAAACGCCACCTCATGGATGTTTTTGATATTAAAGAACATGAAGATAAAGATTTAATATTACGAGCCAAGCAAAAAGGTTTTATTTGATTATTAAACACTTTTGCACCATGCAAAAAGTAAGGAGAACACCTACATTTCGTAAGGTAAAAATTTAGGCTTTTTCAAAATAAGACAATAATTTTACTAAACAATCTTCCTGTATGAAGTCACTAAAATATTTGTTTATGCTTCTGCTTATTCCCACCTATTCATTTTCTCAATATGAAGTTTCGGGTATTGTTAAAGACTCAAGTGATATTTTTATTGAATTTGCAAATGTTGTATTAACAAATCTGGATAATGAAATTATTTCAGGAACTATTACTGATGGAAATGGAATTTTTAATTTGTCCGTTGAAGAAGGAGAATATAGGTTAATAATTAGTTTCATAGGCTACCAGAATTGGACAAAAAATATTACTGTTTCAAGTGATAATGATTTTGGGGTTATTACTCTTATTGAAAGCAAAAATGAACTTGATGAAGTTTTAGTTACCGCTAAAAAACCTATGATAGAACAAAAGGTTGATAGATTAGTATTCAATATTTCAGAAAATGCCTTTGCTAAAGGTAAAAACGCTTTAAAAGCTTTGGAGTTGGCTCCAATGGTTTGGGTTTCATCAAAAGGAGATATTAGCATTAACGGTCGAGGAGGTGTAAGGGTTGTTGTTAATGGAAAATTGCTTCAAGAAGAAGTATCTCAAAGTTATTTAAGTAGTCTTCGTTCTGAGGATATAGAAAGTATCGAAATTATTCCTAATCCCCCAGCTGAATATGCAGCTGAGATTAAATCAGGAATAGTTAATATTATTTTAAAAAAGAATATTCAAGAAAGTTTAAACGGTAACATTAATACATCTTATACTCAACATAGATTTAGCTCATATAGTGGTGGTGGAAGCTTAAATTATAAAACTGGAAAATGGTTGTTATATGGTAGTTATAATTATAGTCAAGACAAAGATTTTTTTGATAGAGAAGTAGAAACTGTTTATGAACCTGAAAACACTAAAAGACTTACAAATTTTCAAAGTATTGAAAAAAGTGTTGGAAACACCTATCGTTTTGGGTTTGATTATGACATTAATTTAAAACATCAATTAGGAATCGAGTACTATTCATATAATAACAATTTTAGGGAAGCTATTGATAATGAGGTTATTTCGTTCAATAATGATGTGCTTGCAGAAGTTGTAAAAGGAGATTACCCAGGTAAGGTTGATAAGAAGAAAGAATCCTATACGCTAAATTATAATTGGGAAATAGATACAATAGGAAAGAAATTAATTTTTTTAACGGACTATTATATATACAATAAAAAAAGAACATCTGATTATTTTGATAATATATATAATTCAGATGGTACTTTTCTTGATTCGGAAATTTCAAGGGGAAAAGTAGGAGAAGACATTGCTATTTTGACTTCTCAATTAGATTATATCCATCCATTAGAAAAAACGACTTTTCAAGCGGGATTTAAGTTTAGTGATGCTAATCTAGATGATGAAAACACTCACGAGGTATTACTAAATGAAATTTATGAAATTGATCCACAGAAGACGACATCATACGACTTTAATGAAAAAGTCTCAGCTGCTTATTTAAAGGCATCAACTGAATTAGGTAATATTCAGTTTCAATTCGGATTGAGAGGAGAATATACTCAAAATCAATTCAAAAATAATCCAGAAAAAAATTACTTCAGTGCCTTCCCTTCGGTCTTTGCAAATCATAATATCAATAAATTGAAAAATACCAGTTTGAGATATTATTATGGGAGAAAAATAAGCAGACCATCTTATAACTTAATGAGCCCTTATGAGTATCTAATAGATAAATATACTGTTTTTAGAGGTAATGAAGATTTAAAACCGCAGTACAACAATAGGTTTAGTATAACTTATTATATCGGAAATAAGTATTCATTTCAAGGCTTTTACTCATTTACTAAGGATATATTTGATATTGTAGAATATAGTGATCCATTGGACAGCAGTATAAATGTCGAGACAACTGAAAATATTGGAGAATCTCATTCTTACGGATTTCATAATAATAATAATTTAAAAATTGCAAAATGGTGGAAAACCTATACTGGTTTGGGAGTAAATTTCACAAAGACTGCATCATATGATAAATCCTTTAAAACAGACAATTTATATTTTTACATTAATCATAGAAGTAGCATAAACCTTCCATTAGGGCTTGATTGTACAATTAATGCTAGATTTTTATCTCCAGCTCTAGAAGGTATTTATGAATCTGATGAAATTTTCAATTTTAACTTAGGGTTGCAAAAAGAAGTTCTAAAAAGCAAATGCACAATTTCCTTAGATATCAGTGATGTTTTTTATACTGGAGGTAAATATCACTTGACTTCTAATTACAAAGACCAATACAGCAATACTTATGTTGAACGTCCTGGGCAAATTATAATGCTATCATTTTCATACAATTTTTTCTCAGGAACAAAATTTAAAAAAGAGAGAAAAGAGAAAAGTAATCAAGAAGAGTTACAAAGAATCTAAAAATTATTGTTTGCAAACAAAAAGCGGTAACCGAAAAGCTAAAACAGAGTAGGTGAAATTTTTAAATTTACTATTATAAGTAAAAAGTTTTTAAAGCATCAAGCTGAAGAACTCCTTAGCTCTGAATTAATTCAGATAAAAGGAGGTACAGAAGATGAAATTATTGCAGCATGTGACACAGGTTGCGAAACATGTGCAGTTGAATGTTCCCTAGGATGTAAGAAAAAAAGGTAAGGTAACTTTTTTGCACTTCAGGTTAAATTTTTAACCTGAAGTGTTTTTAAAAATTTTAATAAACCCAAAATTATTCTTAATAGTCTTAAGATATTTATGAATGATTATAGAAATATTTTCTCCATTGACAAAAAAAATGATTAAATGTGATAAGGCTTAAATTATTTAAAATAATTAAAAATATCCATCAGTATTATTAAATACTGGATAAAACTAAATAAACTTAAAGTAAATGAAAAACAATAATAAACCATTAATACTAAACCCAGAATATAAATTAAGACATGATGATGATAAGGTGTTGTTAATAGTAAAGGATCTTAATGAAGTTAAAAAATATGGAGCTGAAGAAGAATATACTGGTTTAATTCACCCAATCCATGCTATGATGCTGTCTTTTTTTAATGGAAAGACTTTTGATGAAACCATTACTGAAATTCATAATTACTTTGGGATTGAAAAAAATATTATTAAAAAAACATTCGAGAAATTAGTTTGTAATGATGAATTTATTAAAATAGATTTTTCAAACACATTAATCTATTTCCCTAGAAATGTCATTATTCCAATGACAGAAGAAATGACAAAACATGATTATGAACCTGAAATGTTTAAATACAATAAGGTGAATTTAAAATTTAGGAGATTAAATGCTCCTCTAGATTTGACGATTAATTTTACGTCTAGATGCATGACTGATTGTATTTATTGTTATGCCGATAGACGAGAAAAAGTTGATTGTACAATACCTTTAGAACGCATTTATGAATTGATAGATGAAGCAAAAGAGCTTGATTTAAGATCAATTGATGTAATTGGAGGAGAGTTTTTTCTCTATAAACATTGGCACGAAGTTTTGGCTAAACTTAGACAAAATGGATTTACACCTTATTTGACAACTAAAATTGCTATTAAAGAGGATGTGATAAAAAAAACAAAGAATTTAGGGTTTACCAGTATTCAAATTTCATTGGATACAATGAGAAAAGAAAATTTGTTAAAATCCGTTCAAATAAAAGAGAAATATTTTTACAATATGCAGAATACCTTTGAGCTTTTAGAAAAATATGATTTAAAAGTTCAAATAAACACTATCCTTTCTAGTGCTACTGATTCTGTGGATGATATCAAAAGTTTGGAAAAATTCTTTTCCAAGTTTAAAAACATTATTACTTGGAGAATAAATTATGGTGAATATTCAATGTATTTAGGTGAAGAAGCCTTTAGGAATTACAAAGCATCTAAAGTGAATGTTTCTAAAATCAATAAGTATATTAAAAAGATAAATTCAAAAAATATTTTTGAATTTAAAATTGAAGAGGTGGGTATTGAGGGAAATGTTAATTATCTTAGTGTTAAAGAGAAAAAAGATAGTTTTGAAAAGAGGGCAACATGTACTGGTAATCTTTATGCAATGTATATTTTACCAGATGGAAAAGTAACTATTTGCGAAGAACTATATTGGAATGAACATTTTATTATCGGTGATGTCACAAAACAAAGCATAAAGGAAGTTTGGGACTCAGAAAAAGCAAGAGATTTGTTTTTCTTAACTCAAGATAGAATTAGTGAGGATAGTGTTTGCAAAACTAGTGAATCGTTTGATGAGTGTAGAGGTGGTAACCCTAAACAGATATGTTGGAGAGATACTATAAAAGCTTATGGGCATAATAAATGGGATTATCCTGACTATAGATGTCCACTAGCTCCAACGGTGGAAAAAGAAATATTTGCATAGGCGTCTATAAAATATTCTTGTTAAACTGTATTCAATAAAAACCATTGACTGTGCTGTTTATACCACAACATGATAAAATGGATTGTGGGCCAGCTTGTTTAAAGTATGGTCGCTTCCCACTTTGGAAAAAAATATACTTTATCTTATTTAAGGGAACACTCTTTTATTACAAGAGAAGGTGTTTCAATGCTAGGCATTTGTGATGCTTCAAAAAGAATTGGGTTTCTTACGTATACTCCAAAACTAACAATAGATGAACTTATTAATGAAATAACTATATTCCCCTGTATTTTACATTGGAATCAAAATCATTTTGTGGTTTTACGAAAAATTAGAAAAAGCTTATTTTCAGGTTCTCATTTTTTCTATGTTGCTGATCCAGCTCATGGCTTGATAAAGTTGTCGGAAGAGGCTTTCAAAAAATCTTGGCTTGGGAAAAATGATAAAGGAGTTGCCTTATTTTTAGATCCTACTGATGATTTTTATAAAAAAGAACCTCATAAACCTAATAAGCTATCAATAAAATATTTATTAAACCACTTAACTCCTTATAAAAAGCAACTAACAATTATGTTTATGCTTTTGTTAATAGGTAGTGGTTTAACTCTTATTTTTCCATTCCTTACAGAGGCATTAATCGATAAGGGAGTGAATGCTAAAAACGTTCATTTCATTTTTATAATATTACTAGCTCAATTAGGAGTTTTTTTAGGCTCTATAACTATTGAGATTTTTAGAAATTGGTTAATGTTATACATAGGGACAAATTTAAGCATTAGTATAATATCCAATTTTTTTAAAAAAATGCTACAATTACCTATTAAGTTTTTCGATACTAAAACTATGGGTGATTTTAATCAACGAATCCAGGATAATAATAGAATTGAGCAATTTTTAACCTCACAAAGTTTAATTACTTTTTTCTCTATTATTACATTTTCTGTTTTCTTTGGAGTATTATGGTATTACGATTATAAAATTCTATTAGTCTATTTAGCATTAACAGTTTTATCAATTTCATGGTCGTTCTTTTGGCTCAAAAAGCGGAAAATTCTGGATTATTATCGTTTTCAACAACGAAGTGAAAATCAAGAGTCAATTTATGAAATGTTAAATGGGGTTACGGAAATGAAACTCAACCAATTTGAAGATTTCAAGCGAAATCAATGGGAACTCATCCAACAAAAACTCTTTAAGCTTAATATAAGAATATTAAAGCTAGATCAAGTACAACTTTCAGGATTTGAATTTTTAAATCAACTAAAAAATATACTCGTAACTTTTTTAGCAGCTACTTATGTGGTGCAAGGTCAAATGACACTTGGAGAACTATTAAGTATCTCATATATTATTGGTCAAATGAATTCGCCAGTTAACCAATTAGTGAGCTTCTTCCGCTCCTTACAAGATGCGAAATTAAGTTTGGAACGGTTAAATGAGGTTCAGAATCATCCTGTTGAAGAGATTGATGTTGTGACAAAAAATAATCTAAAACAGCTTTCAGTAAATAAAATAGATTATAAGCGAAATGGGATTGAAAAAGGTATTAGAATAGAAAACCTTTCTTTTCAGTATGAAGGCCCAAATTCGCCATATGTTTTAAAAAATGTTAGTTTATTAATTCCTGAAGGGAAAATCACAGCTATAGTTGGGGCAAGTGGGAGTGGGAAAACTACTTTAATAAAATTGTTATTACGCTTTTATAATCCTGCTAACGGCAAAATCTATTTCAATAACGACAATATTTTGAGTTTATCTCCGAAAAGTATTCGTAAAAATTGTGGTATAGTAATGCAGGATGGTTATATTTTTTCTGATACTATTGAAAGAAATATAGCTACAGGTGATGAAAAAATAGACCAAGAAAAGTTAAAAAGAGCTTTAAGAATAGCTAATATTGAAGATTTTGTAGAATCTTTACCCTTAAGATTAAAAACTAAAATAGGAGCTGCTGGCAATGGAATTTCAGGAGGTCAAAAACAAAGAATATTAATAGCACGGGCAGTCTATAAAAACCCACATTATATTCTCTTTGATGAAGCGACAAGTGCTTTAGATGCTGAAAATGAAAAAATAATTCATGATAAATTACAAGAATTTTTTAATGGTAAAACTGTTATAATTGTTGCACATAGGTTATCCACAGTAAAATATGCCGACCAAATTATTGTTCTTAAAAAAGGAGAAATCGTTGAAATAGGGAATCACAAGGAATTAGTCTCTAATAAATCAGATTATTTTAATTTAGTTAGAAACCAATTAGAGCTAGGAACATTATTTGTCACCTCATAAAATATTGTAAAAAATCCTAATAACATATATTTTTCTCTTTAACCTTCTCAAATAAATTAACCAATATAAAAACTATAAGGGCCGGCAAAACCCAACCTAAATTTTGTTTTGCAAATGGCACGTTTTTAATAACCGGTTCTATGGTTTCTGGAGGCAAAATAAACCCTAAAAAGTCTGGAATACTAAAGATAAAGGTTACCAATACAACCCATCTAAAAGTCAATTTAGAGGCATATTTTTCCGGTATTGCATTCAACAAAATAAGCACGATACACAGGGGATATATGAGCATTAATGAAGGTAAGGCTATGGTTATGATATAAGACACTTCAAACTGGCCAACTAATATGCCGGTAACACAACAAATCACGGCGGTGATAACATAGGCTTTTTGAGATTTTTTAAAAAGGGCTTTAAAAAAATCCGCTGTGCTCATAATAATTCCGACTGCCGTTGTAAAACATGCCAATCCGACCAAAACACTTAACCCTGCTGAGCCCAAATTTCCCAATGTTTTGGCAGCCAATCCTGAAAGCAGTTCTGTTCTGGAAATAGTACTTAAAAATTCAGAATTGTAAAAGGCACCAAGTGCAATAAGTCCGGCATAAATAATAAATAAACCCATCATAGCAATCAACCCAGATTTAGCAATGATGATTTTCTTATCCTTAAAAGACATGGTTGCATTAACATTATCAATGGAAACAATAATAATGCCACCCATAACCATGGCGGCAATGGCATCATAGGTTTGATAGCCTTCCAACAATCCACTAACTAAAGGGCTTTCAAAACTAGAAGCATTCATAGGTGCTGAAGGAGAAAAAATTCCAATGATTATAATGACTACAAGTATTAACACAATCATTGGGGTTAAGTATTTTCCAAGGATTTCAAGGGCATTATTTCTGTTCATTACAAAAAGAAAAGCGAGCGAAAAATAAATAATACTGGTAAGCAACGGACTTGTATCAAAAAATGGGGCGATAGACATTTCATGGGTTACAGCTGCGGTCCTGGGACAAGGCAATGCGATAATGAGGCTATAAATACAAAAGCAAAAAATTAAACTGAACAGTGGTGAAACTTTGTTACCAAACTCTAACATGGTTCCTTGAAGTTTAGCATGGCCAAACAAGGCCAATAAAGGAATAACGGTGGCCGAAATCATGAAGCCCAAGGCAACTATCCACCAATCTGGTCCTGAATTAAACCCTAATAATGGTGGTAAAATTAAATTGCCCGCACCAAAAAAACCTGCAAACAAGGCAAAGCCAAAAACAAACGTTTGTTTAGTTTTGTTCATTATTCCATGATATATTTGCCTAATATACTCTAAAAATGATTTTACAATACAAAGGCATAAATATATTTTATACGGATCATGGTCATGGAACTCCTGTTGTTTTACTCCATGGTTTTCTGGAAAACGCAACCATGTGGGATGCCTTTCTTCCTGAATTATCAAAAAAAAACAGGGTTATCTGTATAGATTTACCTGGCCACGGAAAAACTGGTTGCCTGGGTTATATTCATACTATGGAATTAATGGCTGAAACGGTTAAAGCCGTTCTTACGCACTTAAAAATCCATAAGTCCATAATGATTGGCCACTCCATGGGCGGTTATGTTGCGCTTGCTTATGCGGAAAAATATACTAAAGAAATTCTTGGATTATGTTTGATGAATTCAACGGCGAGTGAAGACAGTTATGAACGAAAAATAAACAGAGACAGAGCCATTGCTGCTGTAAAACAAAATCATAAAGCCTTTGTAAGAATTGCCATTGTTAATTTATTTAGGCCAAAAAACAGAAGAATTTTCACCAAACAAATTAATCTGATAAAAGAAGAAGCGTTAAAAATGCCCATCCAAGGTATTGTTGCGGCCTTGGAAGGAATGAAAACCAGAATAAACAGAGTCCATTTATTTAGAGAAAGTCATTTTAAGAAATTAATGATCATCAGTAAAAAAGATCCTGTACTGGATTTTGATTCCTTATTAAATCAAACCATAAATTCAAATATAAATATCGCAGAATTTCCAGACGGACATATGAGTCATGTTGAAAATGAATCTTTATTCTTACAAAGAATAAAGCATTTCATCGAAAATATTTAACATTTAAACGTTTTAACTAAATATTTTCCTATCTTTAAGCCTTACCAACGCACCTAAAAACTACAAATATGTCAGCATTCATTCCTACCGTGTACTGCAATCTATTTGGCCATGATTATAAAGTTACTAAAAAGGTTACTTATCATGTTAAAGAATACACCTGCAAACATTGCAAAAAACAATTAACTACCAACAGTAATGGAAATTTAATTGAACTCACTCCTAAGTTTCGAGAAATAAATGCCATTTTAGAGCGAATTCATAATTCAAGAAAGCAACGTTCAAAGGAAAAATTAATCACTTCATCGATTTATTGACATTTAAGCAAAAAATTGCATCTCTTTTTGATATTTTCACAGTCTCTCCCATATTATTAATTAATAAATATTAAAATAAGATGAAAAACATTCATTGCAAGATGTTTGGTCATGATTTTCATGTATCGCGCCACGTTACCCTTCATGTTAAAGAATATACTTGTAAAACTTGCAAAAAAGAATTAACCACCAACGGCAATGGCCTTTTAACCGTATTAACTCCAAAATACAAGGAAATTAATGATGTTTTAGAGCGCATTTACCAAAAAAAACACAAGAAAAAGGTTGAAACTAAAACCCTTGACAATTTACTGGTTTTTAGTCATTAAAATTTTTCCATCCTTGAGCTTTTATTGGAATTCTACTTCCTGCTCTGGTCACCAAATGTAAACCCGCTTCTTTTTCCTTTATAAATCCGATAACTGTTAAATTAGGATTTCCTTTTATTTTAGTGAAATCTTCCTGAGAAATGGTAAACAACAATTCATAATCTTCTCCTCCATTTAATGCAACGGTTGTACTATCAATATTAAATTCTTCACACGTTGAAATAACCGCAGGATCGAGGGGAATTTTTTCTTCATACAAATCACAACCTACCTGACTTTGTTTGCATATATGAATGATTTCGGATGACAATCCGTCGCTTATATCAATCATAGAAGTAGGTTTAACACCTAAATCATTTAGCAATTTAACAACATCTCTTCTGGCTTCTGGTTTTAATTGACGCTCAATAATATAGGTGTAGGGTTCTAAATCTGGTTGATTATTCGGGTTTACTTTGTAAACTTCTTTCTCTCGTTCCAGAACTTGTAAACCCATGTAAGCACCGCCTAAATCTCCAGAAACAACCAACAAATCATTGGGCTTTGCACCACTTCTATAAACTTCATTTGAACCTTGAACAGTTCCAATAGCCGTAATAGAAATTAGTAAGCCTTTGGTTGAAGAGGTAGTATCGCCACCAATAACATCAATATTATAAATAGATGCTGCCGTTTCAATACCAACATAAAGGGCTTCTAGTGCCTCTAAAGGAAATCTATTTGAAACTGCCATGGAGATGGTTACATGAGTTGCTTCAGCATTCATGGCACAAACATCAGAAATATTTACTACCACAGCCTTATAACCTAAGTGTTTTAAAGGCATATAACTTAAATCAAAATGAACGCCTTCTACCAACAAATCTGTTGTAACAACAATTTTATTTTTTTTAAAATCCAATACGGCTGCATCATCACCAATACCTTTAATGGTTGACGTGTGATTTATTTTGAAATTTTTAGTTAAGTGGTCAATGAGACCAAACTCCCCTAAATCGCTTAATGGTGTGTGTTGTTGATTTTTATCCTCTATCATGATGCAAAAATAGGAAGCTTATTTATAAAATCAATCTTTAATTTAAATGAATAAATTTTAGGCTTACATAGTATAAGAAAAACCTATAAAACCATATGCTAATATAATCTTTGTTTACGTGGAAATACGTAACTTATATTGTATATTTGTTGCTTATTTAGAAACCGTCTTAATAAAACGGTGCATATAATTTACGTTAAAGACAACAAAATTATTTAATAATTATGATTAAAGTTTCTGAAACTGCTAAGAAAAAAGTCATTGAGCTTATGTCCGAAGACGGATACAATCCAGTTACCGATTATGTGCGTGTTGGTGTAAAAAGTGGTGGATGCTCAGGTTTATCATATGATTTAAAATTTGATAAAGAAAATCAAGAAGGCGATAAGGTATTTGTAGATAATGATGTAAAAATTATAGTTGACAAAAAAAGCTTTTTATATTTAATTGGCACAACCCTTGAATATTCTGGAGGATTAAACGGAACTGGCTTTGTATTCAACAATCCAAACGCTAATAGAACTTGTGGTTGTGGTGAATCATTTTCACTATAACATACTGTTTACTGAAGACTAAAAAAATGAATAAATATACTGAAGACGATTTAAGAGAAGAATTAAAAACCAAAGAATATGAATACGGTTTTTATACTGATATAGAGTCAGACACTTTTCCCGTTGGTTTAAATGAAGACATTGTTAAAGCCATTTCTCTTAAAAAGGAAGAACCACAATGGATGACCAATTGGCGACTGGAAGCCTTTAAAGCTTGGAAAGAAATGACAGAACCAGAATGGGCAAATGTTCATTATGTAAAGCCAGACTTTCAAGCAATTTCTTATTATTCTGCACCAAACAGTAAACCAAAATATAATAGTCTTGATGAAGTTGATCCAGAATTATTGGCAACTTTTGCAAAACTGGGGATATCCATTGATGAGCAAAAAAAGCTAAGCAATGTCGCGATGGATGTGGTGGTTGATTCGGTTTCAGTAGCGACCACGTTTAAAAAGACTTTAGGAGAAAAAGGCATTATTTTTATGAGTATTTCTGAAGCCATTAAAGAGCATCCAGAACTTGTAAAAAAATATATTGGTTCTGTAGTGCCTCAAAAAGATAATTTTTATGCTGCTCTAAATAGTGCGGTTTTTAGTGACGGTTCTTTCTGTTATATACCAAAAGGCGTGCATTGCCCCATGGAACTTTCAACCTATTTCAGAATCAACCAAGCAGGAACTGGTCAGTTTGAAAGAACGCTTGTTATTGCTGATGAAGGTAGCTATGTAAGTTATCTTGAAGGTTGCACCGCACCAAGTAGAGACGAAAATCAATTACATGCAGCCGTTGTGGAGCTTATTGCACTGGATAATGCCGAGATAAAATATTCAACCGTTCAAAACTGGTATCCAGGAAATGCAGAAGGTAAAGGTGGCGTTTATAATTTTGTTACCAAACGTGGACTTTGCGAAACAAATGCCAAAATTTCTTGGACACAAGTAGAAACCGGAAGCGCGGTCACATGGAAATACCCAAGTTGTGTGTTGAAAGGTGATAATTCTGTCGGAGAATTTTATTCTATTGCTGTTACCAACAATTATCAGCAAGCCGACACGGGAACAAAGATGATTCATTTAGGAAAAAACACTAAATCAACCATCATTTCAAAAGGTATTTCAGCTGGAAAATCTCAAAATAGCTACCGAGGATTGGTAAAAATAAGTCCTAATGCAGACAATACTCGTAACTTTTCGCAATGCGATAGTTTACTTATGGGCAATGAATGTGGTGCCCATACGTTTCCATACATTGAAGCTAAAAACAAAACTGCAAGAATAGAACACGAAGCTACAACAAGTAAAATTGGCGAAGACCAGATTTTTTATTGTAATCAACGTGGTATTTCAACCGAAAAAGCCATTGCCTTAATTGTGAATGGGTTTAGCAAAGATGTATTAAATAAACTTCCAATGGAATTTGCTGTTGAAGCTCAAAAACTATTAGAAATTAGTTTAGAAGGATCCGTTGGATAATAAAAAAACAAATAGTCACGATTTTAAATAATTATGTTAAAAATAAAAAATTTACACGCAAGTGTTGAAGACAAATCCATCTTAAAAGGGATTAACCTTGAGATAAAACCAGGCGAAGTTCATGCTATAATGGGACCAAATGGTTCTGGTAAAAGCACCTTGGCATCTGTTATTGCAGGCAAAGAAGATTATGAAGTCACCGATGGGGACATCTTTTTTGAAGGTCAAGATATTAACGAGCTGGCCACCGAAGAACGTGCTCACAAAGGCATCTTCCTATCATTCCAATATCCAGTTGAAATTCCGGGTGTTTCGGTTACCAACTTTATGAAAACAGCTATCAACGAAACGCGTAAAGCTAAAGGCCTTGAAGATATGCCTGCTAAAGACATGCTGAAACTCATTCGTGAAAAAGCAGAATTACTGGAAATTGACCGCAAGTTTTTATCGCGCTCCTTAAATGAAGGTTTTTCTGGTGGCGAGAAAAAGCGTAATGAAATTTTTCAAATGGCCATGCTTGAACCAAAATTAGCCATCCTTGATGAAACCGATTCTGGTCTTGATATTGATGCGCTTCGCATTGTAGCTAACGGGGTAAACAAACTTAAAAGTAAAGACAATGCCGTATTGGTTATTACACATTACCAAAGATTGTTAGATTATATAGTACCTGATTTTGTGCACGTTTTATATAATGGTAGAATTGTAAAATCTGGCACCAAAGAACTGGCTCATGAGCTTGAAGAAAAAGGTTACGACTGGATTAAAGAAGAAGTTAATGCATAAAATAGTTTGCAGTATCCAGTCGCAGTTTGCAGTTCTTAACCCAAACTGAATACTGATTACCAAACCTTGATTACTGGTTACTGAACACTGAATACTAAAAAAATGGATTTAAAAGAAAAACTCATATCATCCTTTTGGGCATTTGAAAACCACCAAGACGAAGACACTTATTTGCATAACATAAGAACTGAAGCTATTAAAACGTTTGAAAACCATGGCTTTCCAACAAAAAAAGAAGAAGCTTGGAAATACACCTCTTTAAACAGTATTTTAAAAAATGACTACAGTGTGTTTCCAAAGCAAGAAAATACCATTGAATATAACGATGTAAAAAAATATTTTATTCATGATATCGACACTTATAAAATTGTGTTTATTGATGGAAAATACGCTTCGCACTTATCACAAACCACCCATGATGGGATGGACATATGCCTCATGTCGTCGGCATTATCAAAACCAAAATATCGCATTCTTGTAGAAAACTATTTTAATAAAATTGCCAAAAAAGATAGCTTAACATCTTTAAATACCGCATTTTCAAACGAAGGTGCTTACATTCACATTCCAAAAAACAAAATGGTTGCAAAACCCATTCAAATCATCCATTTTTCAACTGGAAATGAATCAGCCACCATGTTACAACCACGTAATTTAATTGTAGTTGACGAGAATTCACACCTTCAAATTATCGAGCGTCATCAAAGTTTAACCGTTAATCCCGTTTTAACAAACAGCGTTACAGAATTATACATTAACAAACGTGCTATTGTAGATTATTACAAAATTCAAAACGATACATTAGACGCCTCCTTAATTGACAATACATATATCAATCAAAAACAGGAAAGCATTTGCTCTGTGCATACTTTTTCCTTTGGTGGAAAACTAACACGTAACAATCTTAATTTCTATCAACACGGCGAAGGTATTAATTCTATCTTAAAAGGCGTAAGCATTATTGGCGATAAACAACATGTGGACCACAATACCTTGGTACATCATACCGAACCCAACTGTGAAAGCCATCAAGATTATAAAGGGGTTTTTGGAGAAAACTCAACAGGTGTTTTTAACGGGAAAATTATCGTTAATAAAGAAGCCCAAAAAACCAATGCCTTTCAATCAAACAAAAACATTTTAATTAGTGACAAAGCAACCATTAATACCAAACCTCAGCTGGAAATTTTCGCCGATGATGTTAAATGTTCCCATGGTTGTACCATTGGGCAACTAGATGAAAATGCCTTGTTTTACTTGCGTTCCCGTGGTATTCCAGAAAAAGAAGCCAAAGCTTTACTCATGTATGCGTTTAGTAATAACGTTTTAAACTCGGTTAAAATTCCAGAAATAAAACAACGCATTAATAAAATTATAGCTAACAAATTAGGAGTAAATATTGGTTTCGATTTATAAAATTATTAGAAGCTTAATCCCGCTTTCGGCAGTCGCTCTCTTTGAGGAGCTCCAACAAATGCCTCAATCGGGGCTAAACAAAATAGCATGTTCAACGTAGAAGATATAAGAAAAGATTTCCCCATTCTTTCAAGAAAAGTTAACGGAAAACCCTTGGTGTATTTAGATAATGCAGCAACTTCACAAACACCACAACAGGTTATTGATGTTATTGTAGATTATTATTCTAACTACAATGCCAACATTCATCGTGGCGTTCATACACTAAGTCAAGAAGCCACTGATGCCTACGAACAAGCCAGACAAAAAATCCAAACCCATTTCAATGCAAAATTTGCGCATGAAATTATTTTCACATCGGGTACAACGCACAGCATCAATTTAGTCGCAAATGGATTTTCCTCTATCTTAAAAAAAGGCGACGAAATAATAGTATCTGCTCTTGAGCATCATAGCAATATTGTGCCTTGGCAAATGCTTTGCGAACGTACAGGAGCTGTTTTAAAAGTAATTCCCATGAATCAAGATGGTGAATTAATCATGAGTGAATATGATAAACTGCTTTCAAACAAAACCAAGTTAGTATTTGTAAATCACGTTTCAAACGCGTTAGGAACCATAAATCCTATTGAATATATTATTGAAAAAGCACATCAATTTGGAGTGGCAGTTTTAGTTGATGGCGCTCAGGCTTGTCCACATTTAAAACCAGACGTACAAGCTTTAGACGTTGATTTTTATGTGGCTTCAGCCCATAAAATATGTGGTCCAACAGGCGTAGGCATGCTTTATGGCAAAGAATCTTGGTTAAAAAAATTACCTCCATATCAAGGTGGCGGCGAAATGATTGCTGAAGTTACTTTTGAAAAAACCACCTATGCAGATTTACCCCATAAATTTGAAGCTGGCACACCAAATATTTGTGGTGGCATTGCTTTTGGCGCAGCTATAGATTACATGAATGCTATTGGGTTTGATAACATTGCTTCCTACGAACATGAGCTTTTACAATACGCCACCAAAAAACTTCTTGAAATAAATGGTTTAAAAATCTTTGGCACTGCAACACTCAAAACATCGGTGATTTCTTTTAATTTGGAAGGCATTCATCCTTATGATGTTGGCTCTATTTTAGACAAGATGGGAATTGCTGTAAGAACTGGTCATCATTGTGCTCAACCTATCATGGATTTTTTTAAAATTCCAGGAACTGTTAGAGCGTCATTCTCTTTTTACAATACTATGGAGGAAATTGATATTTTAGTTAATGCTGTTAAGAAAG
>PFKE01000146.1 GCA_002784145.1 Flavobacteriaceae bacterium CG_4_10_14_3_um_filter_33_47
TTTTTCATTTTTACGGTAAAACCGTAAGTGTTTTTTTGACTTTTCGATGAAACACCATTTTTTTAAAAAATAAAATTGCACATTATCATTTTTTTTTTATGTTTGAAAAGTCTAAGATTTTTTTTTAAATCAAAGCCGATTAAAAAGATGTTTTAGGCAACTAAGAGTACTCTATACTAGCGCTAGTTTTTTATTTTCTCCCTAACTATTAAAATAGCGCACTTAAAACAACAATGGCTTTTTGTTGTTTTAGTTCAATCGGCTTTACCTTTTTCGGATTTTAAAATTCGGCTTAATAATATTTATTAACTCGAAAAAGTATAAGCAAATAAACTTTTTCTAAAACACATTAAATATGAAATTTATATCAAAGATTGCTATCGCATTATTTTTAACTTTTTCATTTTTTGCTTGTAGTGATAATGAGCTTACTGAAAATATCAGCTTAACAAAGGAACAAGCAATAAAGAATCTTAAAGATAATTTGATAGATATTAAATCAAAACACTCTACATCAAAAAATACAAGCTCAAGATTTCCAGTTGATATTAACGGTTTTGTTTTTGAAGAAGAAGAAAAAGGTCAAAGTTTAGATAACAGTATAGCTTTACTAAATTCATTTGGTGTAACCAATCAAGACATAATTGAAGAATTTGGGTCATTAGAAAATCCTGATATTATTACGACTGCACTTGCCTCTAGCAGAATAGAAGAACAAAGTCAATTAGGATATTACGTCGTTGATTTTGAAACAGGTTACAATTACTCTACTGATTCTTATGTTGACTTAAAAGGTATGAATAATACAGCTAATAGTGTTGTTGACTGTGCTATGGATGCCTTAGGCATCCCAGCAGGTTTAATAGTCGGTTCTGCTAAAAACTTAGGTAGAAAAGCTTTGTTAAAAGCTGCAAGAAAATTAGCTACTAGAATGTTGGGTTGGGTTGGTGCAGGTATAGCTGTCTATGAATTTGGAGATTGTATGGAATGGTGGTAATATTATTGTTATGATGGAATACTTAATTATTTTAGGACTAATTTATTTAATATATTCTATTTCAATCAACATTAAAAATAATTTAAAGACAAATAAAAAAAATGTTGTTTGGTTGAATATTATTGGATTAATAATTGTTATTGTTTACTTAATGAAAAACTTGTTTGAAATTTTAAATAACGTGGCATAACAGTCTTGGCTATAGTTCATTGCTTTTAACTTTCCTTTCGGAAAGTCCTCGCAAATTCGCTATCTTCGGTTTACGGCGGAAAATCCTTGCGGATTTTCACGCAACAGCTAATTGTTTAGTTGATGCATATTCAAATCACGGATGGGTATCTGTTTGGGCATTTGTTCAAACTGCCTTTATACCTGCTACTGGAGTTGCTTTAGCCGCTGCTTGTGCTGCCAACGAATGCTTATAAAAAACCTTTGAATTATGAAAAATATATTAATCATTATCATATCGATATTTACGATAACCTCACATGAAAAAAACGCACCTTAAAGAATTCTTATTAATTTCAATATGCTTAGTCCTCAATGTAGCAAACGCAATTGCACAAGAAAGTAAAGAAATAAAAGTTGATGGGAAAGTTGTAAACCAGAATATAGGATTGGAGTCTTCCTTTGTTGAATTATTAGATTTGAATAAAGAAAAAATCATATCGGCTGTTACTGATGATAAAGGGCTATTTCAGTTTAAATATGAAACAAAAGATTCTTTATTGTATATAAGAGCTTCTTATTACACTTTGAAAACCGTTATCAAAAAAATTGATTTTTCAGACAATGAAGTTATTAATGTCGAAATCCATTTAGATGAACCCAATATTGAAAAACTAGATGAAGTAACTGTAATATCGGATCATTTGGTTAAATATGAAGTAAACAAGACTATTTATAAAGTAAAAAAAAATGATTATGTGAAAAACGCTCAACCAACAGAAGTTTTTAACAATATACCCACTCTATCATATGATGAAGTAAATGGGCTTTTAATTGAAAATCAATTGGAAGGTAAGGTATATATTGATGGGCTAGAATCTTCTGTTAAAACTTATCAGACATTAAAAATTTCTGATATTGACAAAATTGAGATTATTACAACGCCATCAGCCAAGCATGGATCAGAATTTACAGGTGGAATTATTAATGTTATCACGAAAAAAAACTCTGAAAACTTTATAAAAGGAAAGTTAGATGCCAATATCGGAACCCTTAGAGATAGTTATAGCTTATTTCCCAACCTATCATTTAAAAATAAAAAAATGGTTTTAAAAGCATATTATAGCATATTGAATAATGAGCAAAATATTGACTATTCCTTGAGCAGGGTTTCAAATGACGGCATCTATACTTTAAAAAGCAAAAAAGATCCTCAAATAATTCAACAGTGGGGCAATATTGAAAGTAAATACAATATTTCTGACAGGTCTTTTCTTTTTGCAAACATTTCTCTTTCTAAAACATCAAATGAAAGTGTTCAAACGGGTAACAGCTATCCAAATTCTACAATTGCCAACAATTTCATAAATAATGAAAATAGTGATTTTAAAAGAACGGATTTAAACATAGTTTACCAAACCAAAATAAACACCAATGATTTATTTATTAAAGCCAAAACCTTTTGGTATGAGAGAAACAATAACTACAATTTATTTGAGAGTGATGAGATAAGGGCTAGTAATACCAAGTCAAGACTTAATGAATATTCATTGGAAACATATTATGATTTAAATGAAAAAAAATTATTAAAAAAGCCCATTTCATATTCATTAGGATTAAAGCATGTTATTAGAGAATCTAACACTTCTCCTTCGGGCACAGATTTTAATCAAAAAATATATAGTGCTTTCGCAGAATATAACTATCAAATATCTGAGAGTTTTTCTAACTTTTTCTCATTAACCTATGAATCTACAATTGATAAAAACTCAAGTATTTTAGACAGGAAATATGGCAACTTGTTGCCCACCATCATTTTCAATAAAAAATTTAAAAATGGTGAAAACCTCAATCTGTCTTTCAATAAAAAAATTAAACGCCCTAGTGTTTATTATTTAAATGACAAATTGGTTTACTCAAACCCAGGTGAAGCTAGTAGAGGAAACAGTAATTTAAAACCACAAAAAAATTACTCACAGCGAATCACTTTCAACAAAAGAATGAAAAAAACAGACTTGGTATTAACCGGATATTATAATTTCTATGATGATGTGGTCACCTATAATTCAGAAGAAATTAATAACGTTCTCATTAATTACTATGACAATGTTGGAAATACTCAAATGGTTGGGCTGAATGCCTCCATCAGGCACAAATTATTTAAAAAAGTTAATACCAATATTTCCAGCGGTATTCAATATAACAGTTATGAGCTTAAAACAAATGACAATAAGCATATAAATAATGGGTATAGTTATTCATTGACTTTTTCTGCCAATTCCAAGATAATTAATGATAAAATTTTTTTAGCATTCAATCTTAACTATAGGAGTCCGTTATACGATATTTTTACTGTTACAAATAGAAATCCATATACCAACCTTATGATTACAACAGATTTAGTTAAGGATAAATTAACCTTAAACTTAACATATTCAGATTTATTTAACCTATATTCTAAAAATGAGGAGGAATTTAATAGCAACCAAATATTTCAAAAAACAAATATTGAAAACAAACTTTCCAATATCTCAATTGGTATTTCATTTAATTTTGGTAAGAAATTCAATGATAATTTTAGGTCTAAAAACATTAAAAATGATGATTTAATGGGAGATTAATATTTGATCCTTGGCACTAATTGTTACAATGAATTCTTTAAAATTCTTTAAAAGTATCCAGCAAAATGCGCGTTTGGCAGCGTTTAACGTCGATCCCTTATTCAATAATTCTGTTGATGGCTTATGTAGTACATTAAAATTGCCGACTTACCAGAAAGTACCGTAAAGCCTGTTATGGAAGAGTTTCAAGCAGAATTGGAACGTAAGTTTATGGAGAATAATGAATAACCATGGTTATTATTAGGTGTGAGGAGCTATAGGGGAGTATGTAATGGGTTAAAATAGTTTACGCTATTCACTTATTTTTCCAAGAGCACAACTCACATAAGATTTAGCTGTTTTAATTATGGTGTTACTGCCTTTTTCTGGATACCCAAGTTCATTGAGTTTTTTAATAAGGAGAAATCTTTCAATGTTTCCAACAACGGTCACGGTATCAATATCTTTGTCTATTATAACCTCTTCAACGTTATTAATTTTTAATAAGGCGGTTTTTATACTGTTTACGCAGCCACCACATTTTATGTTTTCTACTTCAAAGTGTTGTTTCATGGGTTAGTTGTTTTTGTTAAATTCTATGCTCCAAATTCCCCGTACTTCATTTTCTGAATAGCCATAAGCTAAATCGTTAGGGTAAAGCTTTAGTAGTTTTGTTCGTACTTCTGGTTTTACGTCTGTTTCTTTTCCATGGCACTGTAAGCACATGGTATTGGTTGTAATAGGATAATAGAACTGGATGTTATCTTGTTTTTCTATCACCGTAGGTTTTACTTCTTGATTAAGGGCAATTTGACTTTTATAAAGATTAATATATTTCAGTTCTTCAGAATTTGCTTTGTTCTTTGGATTTCGGGCTTTGTCCGATACTCTTTTTATAACCGCGTTTTGTAAAGTTGACATACTATCTGTTAAGGGCATGGCTTGAATGTTGCAAAACGCTACAGCTTCTAAAACGCCCTTTTTTTGAATAGTGCCCATAAGGTTTTGTCCTAATACTTTTTTGGTAGATAAGGCATAATCTAAACCCGTGTCTTCTGTTGTTTTAGGCGTTATATTTTGAGCTGTTTTTTTACCTTTTTGTGAAAAATTACCAAAGCCATTTCCTTTCATATGGTCTTTAAACCAAGTAGGTTCTTCAATATCATTGTCAAAAATATAGTCTGCAATTTTTTCTACAACGCCATCAGGAAATTGTTGTTTGGGCATGACCCCAAATCTTCTAACGGCACCAAAAAGTTTTGCTTTTTCCGCATTTGGATCTTTAGTGAATGCTGCCACTTCATTCATGAAGTCTTCTTTGGTAGTTTGGTCATTTATATAATGAACTTTTATGGCAGCCATTGGTGGCGCAACTCTTCCACCGTTTTCCGGAGTTTGTGGGTTATGGCAAACATAACAATAGGTTTCTAATAGTTTTTTTCCTGGATGTTCGGTTTTTTTACCATAAGAAGATTCTTGATAAACGGTTTTATAGACTTGTTTTTCTTGGTTATTACAACTCACAAGTAGAATTGATAAAAACAGTAATGTAATTAATTTCATAAGCGTTAATAATTACTACAAATATCATATTAAACAATAACTTAGAGCGTAACATTTGTCACCTATAAGTGGTTTTTCAATAGATTGTTAGCTAAATATCACTTAAAAATAAGGTTATAATTAAATTGAAAATTTTTCTAAAATTTTTGTTTGTTGTTTTCTTAAGCACCAATCGTTAAAAACAAATTCTAATTCTTTTACGGTAAATGCCCCAAAATCATGGTTTTTATACTCATGAATTGTTTTTAAAACATCCATTTTATTTTTAAGTTCATATCTGAATCTAACAACGGTGGCATGAGCTGTTTGAATGGAATATCTTTTATCTAGAGATTGTTCCAGAGGCAAATTTTTAAAGTTTTTTCTTAACTGATCTCTTAAATTATTTAGGGTGTCATTTTGAGGAAACCCCTGAATCATGATGCCAGCTTTTGATGCTGTAACACCCTTAAAGTGAAGGTTAAAAGCTTCAGTATTTTGAAGACTTTTTTTTACCAAGCTCACATAATCTGAAATAGAAATTTTATTCAAATTAAATCCATCATAACACGAGATAATGGACATGACTGTAATATGAATATCAGAATTTGGATAAAAATATTGCGAAGAATCGAATTTCTTCAAAGCTTTAAGAAATGTTTGAATATTGTTTTTGACTTGTTGTGAAGGACGAATAATTAAGGTTACGCCTAATCTTTTATCGTTTATGGAGTCTATCAAAGAATCTGTTTCATAGGTATCGTTTTCTATGCTATCAATAGCAGCATGATAGAGATTATCATATTGTTTAATAAGGTTCATGGATTCTTTATTGTTTTAACTTTGAAAA
>PFKE01000033.1 GCA_002784145.1 Flavobacteriaceae bacterium CG_4_10_14_3_um_filter_33_47
TATAGATTTTTTTATTTAAAGCAAAGATGACAAATAAAATGATACATTAAAAGGGCAAATGAATCAAATATTGGTATATATTAATCAATTTTAGCATAGTTTTTATGCCCTAAATAGATTAGATTAAAAAAACCAATATTAACGCAGTTTTAAATAAGTTTTACTTTTAATAATAATATATTTAAGAAAGGGCCAACATGAATGCCGCTGCTAAACAGGCTCCAACTATTGGACCTAAAACAGGAATCCATGCGTAGCCCCAATTACTTGAGGCCTTATTTTTTATAGGGAGAAAGGCATGCACAATTCTTGGCCCCAAATCTCGAGCTGGATTTATGGCGTAGCCAGTTGTACCACCTAAGGACAAACCTATTGACCAAACTAAAAAAGCAACCGGTAAGGCTCCTAAAGACCCCAAGCCAATAATGGTATTGGTATCATTAATGGAAGCATTCGAAAAATACAAAATGGTAAATATTAGTACAAACGTACCCGTAACTTCACTAAAAAGATTTGTAAAAGTGTGTCTTATTGCTGGGGCTGTACAAAAAACCGCTTTTTTAGAATCGGCATCTTCTGTTGCCTCAAAATGGTTTTTATAAAACATCCAAACCAGTATTGCGCCAATCATAGCGCCAATTATTTGTGCTAAAATATAGCTCGGCACATCTTTCCACGCGAATTTACCTGCCATAGCCAAACCGATGCTAACTGCTGGATTAATATGTGCACCACTATAAGGTCCAGAAATTACAACCGCCACATAAACTGCCAAAGCCCAACCGGTGGTAATAACCATCCATCCACTGCTAAATCCATTGGTTTTGTTTAATACTACGTTAGCAACTACGCCTCCTCCTAATAAAATAAGTATGGCTGTTCCTATAATTTCTGAAATAAATGGTGTCATGGTTAGTTCGTTTAGTTATGTGTTATTTTTATTTGACCAATATTCAAGGGCATCAATAGCATTGTACCATCCTTTGATGTTTTTATTAATGGTGTTTCTTTTTTCATTTGGAATAAAGCGCGTATCTGTTTGCCATATTTCTTGAATTTCTTCTGGACTGTCCCAAAATCCGATGGCTAAACCAGCTAAAAAGGCAGCACCCATGGCAGTTGTTTCAACTACTTTTGGTCGTACAGTAATGGTATTTAAAACATCTGCTTGAAATTGCATAAGCATATTATTTACCGTAGCGCCACCATCAACACGCAACTCTTTAATGGAAATTCCAGAATCTGCTTCCATGGCTTTTAAAACATCCATGGTTTGATACGCGATAGATTCCACAGAAGCTCGAGCAATATGTGCGTCTGTACTGCCTCTGGTAAGGCCAAATATGGTACCTTGGGCTTGCTGATTCCAATGAGGTGCTCCTAAACCGGCAAATGCAGGTACAAAATATACGCCTTCTGAACTTTCTACGGAACTTGCAAGTTTTTCTACATCTGCCGAATTTCTAATAATTTTTAAACCATCTCTAAGCCATTGTACTACCGCGCCAGCAATAAAAATACTGCCTTCAAAGGCATAGGTTGTTTTTCCGTTAATTTTCCAAGCTACGGTAGTTAATAAATTGTTTTTGGAAACAATAGGTTTGTTGCCAATATTCATTAACATAAAACAACCGGTTCCATAGGTGTTTTTTACCATACCTATTTTAGTGCACATTTGCCCAAACAAAGCCGCTTGTTGGTCTCCTGCAATACCAGAAATAGGAATTTTAGAATCGTAAAATGTAGATTGTGTATGTCCATAAACCTCACTGGATTGTTTTACTTCTGGCAACATGCTTTTAGGAATAGTTAATAATTCAAGTAACTCCTCATCCCAATCCATGGTATTAATATTGAACAATAAAGTTCTGGAAGCATTGGTTACATCGGTTACATGTTTTTTGCCTTTTGTAAAATTCCATATTAACCAAGTATCAACGGTTCCCATAACAAGATCACCGGCTTCAGCTTTTTGTCTTGCGCCTTCAACGTTATCTAAAATCCATTTAACTTTAGTTCCAGAAAAATATGAGTCTATAACTAAACCTGTTTTTTCTCTTATCGTTTTTTGGTAACCTTGCGCTTTGAGTTCATTACAATATGAAGAGGTTCGTTTATCTTGCCAAACAATGGCATTGTAAGCGGGTTTTCCGGTTTTTTTATCCCAAACCACTACAGTTTCTCGCTGATTGGTTATACCAATGGCAGCTATATTTTCTACATTCAATCCGTTTTTTGCTATGGCTTCGGCTGCAACACCGGTTTGGGTCGACCAAATTTCTAGAGGATCATGTTCTACCCAACCAGGCTTAGGGAAATATTGAGTAAATTCTTTTTGGGCTACAGAAATTATACTGCCTTTTTTATTAAAAACCAGAGCTCTTGAGCTTGTGGTTCCTTGGTCTAATGCTAGTATGTATTTTTCCATGTTTTTAAATGAGTGGTTAAAAAAACTTGTTAGAATGTAAAAAGATAATAAAATTAAATAAGGTAATGGCTTGCTGTTTTTGTAAAGCTAGCAATTTGTTCTAACTCCCAATCTTTGTTCTTGTTTAATTCTTTTCCTAATATTGTTGCTACTTGCGGAGCTATTTCAAGAGCTGCTTTTGCATCAAGAAACAGGATTCTTACGCGTCTTGCCAAAACATCTTCAATGGTTCTTGCCATTTCATTTCTAACGGCCCAAATAACTTCTGCTTTTAAAAACTCTAATCTTGGATGTAGCTTTTTACCCCATTCAGGAAATTCATTTATAAGTTCCTTAATAGCCTTTCTGTCGGTTCCATAAATAGATAAGTGGTCAGGTTTGTCTATAACGCCATTTGCGCCATGTATTAATAAATCTTTGGTTTTACAAGGCACATTTGGTAATTTACCTATTTCTATAGCTTTGCTTAAAGTGTCCTGTGCCATTCGGCGATAAGTAGTCCATTTGCCTCCAGTTATGGTAATTAAGCCAGAATTTGATACTATAATTTTATGGCTTCTAGATATTTCTTTTGTTTTTTCTGCCTTGTTTTTTGGAGCTGCTAATGGCCTTAATCCAACAAATACGCTCAAGACATCTTTTTTTGAAATGGTTTTTTTTAAATATTTATTTGCAGCAGATAAAATAAAATCGACTTCTTTTTTTAATGCTCTTGGTTCTAAACTATGGCTTTCTAGTAAAGTATCGGTGGTTCCTACTAGAACTCTATGATGCCAAGGTACTAAAAATAAAACTCTACCATCCTCTGTTTTTGGTATCATAATGGCATCTTTACCAGGCAAAAATGATTTGTCTAGCACTAAATGTACGCCTTGACTTGGACGAATTATGTTTTTTGCCCTAGCATCATCCATTTTTAAAACGTTATCTGTAAAAACACCTGTGGCATTAATAACCAATTTGGCATTTAACGTATAGGTTATATAGGTTTCGGCATCCTTAGCAACCACACCACAAATGATTCCTTTTTCGTTTTTTAACAATTGCTCTACTTTAAAATGGTTTAAAACGGTAGCACCATGTTCAATAGCGCTCTGTGCCAAATTTATAGCCAATCTTGAATCGTCAAACTGGCCATCTTGATATACCACGCCTCCTTTAAGGTTCTCTTCCTTAATGGTTTGTAATCGTAATTGGGTCTCGTTTTTTGATATTCTTACAGATTTCCCAAAACTAAGTTTGCCTGCTAAAAAATCATATACTTTTAATCCTATAGTATAAAGCAGGTTATCCCACCACTTGTAATTAGGGATGATAAAAGATTGTTTACTAACTATATGAGACGCATTTTTAAGCATTAAACCTCTCTCATAAAGTGCTTCCTTAACTAAATCTATATTGCCTTGAGCCAAATATCTAACACCGCCATGCACCAGTTTAGTGCTTCTGCTTGAAGTTCCTTTTGCAAAGTCCACTTGTTCTAAAAGCAATGTTTTATAGTTTCTTGTTGCGCAGTCTAGTGCAATACCAAGGCCTGTGGCGCCTCCGCCAATAATAATAACATCCCAAAATGGTTGTGATTTTAACTGATTGATTAGTCTATTTCTATTGAACAAGTTTGTTATGTTTGGTTATTATTAGTTTTATATAGTTTCAAATGTATAAATAAATATATAAAACGAAATTAAATGAAACATTATTTTATTTAATTATGATTTAAATAATGCTTAATTATTTCGTTTTCTTTCATTTTGTTATATTTGTTTTATGCAAAGACATGAAATCATTTTAAATACGCTTGTAAAAGAGAAGCACATTGAGGTCCTGGATTTATGCAGGCAATTAAATGTTTCGGCGGTTACTATCAGAAAAGATTTAAAATTTTTGGAAGAGAAAGGGCTGCTTTTTAGGACACATGGAGGAGCTTCTTTAGAAAATCCTTATATAAATGAAAAAGGAGTTGTTGAAAAAGAAAAAATTTATGTTGAAGAGAAAAATGGTATTGCCCAAGCTGCAGCAAAACTTATAGATGAAAATGATTCTATTATGATGGCTTCAGGAACTACAGTTCAGGCGCTTTCAAAGTTTATAAAACCCAAAAATAAGTTAACAGTTATTACATCGTCATTACATGCTGTTTTGCATTTAATTCATGATAAAAATATAAAAATTTTACAACTAGGAGGCTACATACGGCATAGTTCGGCATCTGTAATTGGATCCTACGCAGGCGATATATTGAATAACATATCTTGTAGCAAATTGTTTTTGGGGGTTGATGGGATCGATTTTGAATATGGGCTGTCCACGACAAACTTAGAAGAAGCCCAATTAAACCAAAAAATGTTAGCTTCAGCTCAAAAAACGATTGTACTGGCAGACGCCTCTAAATTTGGAAAAAAAAGTTTTGCTAAAATATGCGATTTAAGTGCTATTAACGAAATAATAACTGACAAGGGGATTTCTGAATTAACCAAAAAAAAATTAGAAGAGAAGGGCGTTAAAGTAACGATTGTATAACTGTATTTAAATTTATAATATCTATTTTGATTGTCATTAATTTGGCATAATAAAGTTTTACATATCAGGTCGTTGACAATCGAGACCTCTTTGTTAATTTATTTAGTATGAAAGCCTCTCGACTACGATCGAGGTGACTGTAATTTAAGACTGATTACGTACAATTAAAGACCATTGCAAAACCTAGATTAATTTCAATTTGCATTTCTAATATCAAATTTCGGTCTAAATTTCATTCATTTTTAGGTTTTTA
>PFKE01000081.1 GCA_002784145.1 Flavobacteriaceae bacterium CG_4_10_14_3_um_filter_33_47
TTTTGTGATGTTTTTAATTCTAGAATACAACAACACACTTGCTGAACATTCTACTTACGGAAAATTAGTCAATGCTTTGTTCGGAGCTGCAACACCTAGAACCGCTGGATTTAATTCGGTCGACATGACAGCCTTGGCGTTTCCAACTATTATGATAACTTTTTTACTTATGTGGATTGGTGCTTCGCCAGTCTCAACAGGTGGTGGTATAAAAACCAGTACATTTGCTATTGCAACCTTAAATATTTTAAGTTTAGCCAAAGGAAAGCATCGTATTGAGGTTTATAGAAGAGAGATTGCCGATATTTCTGTAAAAAGAGCCTTTGCAACCATATCTCTTTCATTAATTGTTATTGGATCTGGTATTGTACTCATTACCATTTTTGACCCGGAAAAAGGATTGTTAAAAATTGCGTTTGAGACTTTTTCAGCATTTGGTACCGTAGGTTTAAGTTTAGGTATCACTGGAGACTTAAGTACAGCTAGTAAACTTATTGTTGCTGGAATTATGTTTGTTGGCAGAGTAAGTATGCTTTCCATAATTGTAGCTGTATTTAAAAAAATAAAACATAAAAATTATCGCTACCCAAGCGAAGAAATCACGATTAACTAAAAAAAAAAAAAATGAATTCAATCATTGTAAATATTTTAATATCAAGTCTATACTCAACGATTGACAAATGCCATTAAACTATTTAAAAACAAACATCTAAAGAAATGAAATATATAATTGTTGGTTTAGGAAATTTTGGAGCTTCTTTGGCTGAAAAATTAACGGCTCAAGGAAATGAAGTTATTGGTATTGACAACAAAATGAATAAAGTAGATTTATTCAAAGAAAAAATTTCACATACCATTTGCATGGATTCTACAGACGAATTTACAGTCTCCGGCTTACCCCTTAAAGAAACAGATGTCGTCATTATTGCCATTGGCGAAGACCAAGGCGCTAATGTGATGACGACCGCTTTATTTAAAAATTTTCAGGTAAAACGTTTAATTAGCAGAGCTATTGATCCTTTACACGAAAAAGTGTTGATGGCCATCGGCGTAGATGAAATTGTGCATCCAGAAGAAGAAACCGCAGAACGCTGGGCAAAAAAATTGTGCTTAACAAATGTGATAGATTCATTTAAATTAAGCGACGACTTTAGCATAATAGAAGTGAATATTCCAAAGAAATTTATTGGCAAAACAATAGAAGAAATTCAATTACGAAGAAACTACAACATCTTGGCATTGACCACCATTAAAAAAACAGAAATTAAAAGCGTTGTTGGTAAAACCTGGAACGAGGATAAAGTGCAAGGTGTTGCCTCGCCAGACACACTTCTTGAGGAAAAGGATATTTTGGTTATTTATGGAGCCAATGCAGATTTACGAAAATTCACCAACCAATAAAAAGTACACTTAAATTGGTATTAAATTTGGACTTGTTTTTGAGTTGTAAAACCCAAAGTGACAAATAATTGTATACCTTACAATTTTTAACATTCAAACCCTATTTCAAAACACCATGACCTTGTTTAATTTTAACGAAGTACAAGATATTTCTGACTGGAAGATAGTTGATGATGTGGTTATGGGCGGACAATCTAACGGTATTTTTAGTTTAAGTGATTCTGGAACAGGACTTTTTAAAGGCAATGTGTCCTTAGAAAATAACGGTGGTTTCTCCATGGTTCAATATAGATTTGCCTGCAAGCAGTTTGAAGCTTTCACAAAGGTGTCCATCAGGATAAAAGGTGATGGTAAAGATTATCAATTTAGAATTAAATCCAACGAAAGTGATTACTACTCTTATGTAGCATCTTTTAAAACTTCAGGAGATTGGGAAACCATTGTCATCCCATTTGCTAGTATGTATCCAGCCTTTAGAGGCAAAAAAATAGATGCTGAAAATTATCCCGGAAATCAACTAGAACTCATCGCTTTTTTAATTGGCAATAAAAAAGAGGAATCTTTTCGCCTGGAAATTGAACGTATTGAGCTAATATAAAGTTTTATTTTAATCTAAATAGCCCATGGAACGCATCCAGTCGTCATTAAACATTTTAGCCACATAACGGCTTCCATGATCGTGAAATAACACCACAACTACATCATCTTTAGTAAAATGCTCTTTTAATTGAAGAACCCCTTTAATGGCTGCACCAGCAGAATTTCCTAAAAACATAGCTTCTTCTTTAGCAAGTCGCTGTGTATAAATAGCAGCCTCTTTATCGGTTACTTTTGTAAATCCATCAATCACAGAAAAATCAACATTTTTTGGTAAAATGTCTTCTCCAATGCCTTCCGTAACGTAAGGATAAATTTCTTTCTCATCAAAAATACCCGTTTCATGATATTTTTTAAAAACCGATCCATAGGTGTCTATACCCCAAACTTTAATGTTGGGGTTTTGTTCTTTTAAATATTTGCCAACACCAGAAATGGTTCCACCTGTACCAACGCCAACCACAAAATGGGTGATTTTCCCATCGGTTTGTTTCCAGATTTCAGGACCAGTAGATTCATAATGAGCTAGTGAATTACTAGGGTTATCGTATTGATTGACATACCACGAATTAGGCGTTTCTTCAGCCAATCGTTTTGAAACTGAGTAATACGAACGCGGATCCGTTGGTTCTACGTTATTAGGGCAAACTACCACTTGTGCGCCCATAGCACGAAGTACATCTATTTTTTCTTTGGATTGTTTATCACCAATCACAAAAACACAATGATAGCCTTTTACAATAGCTGCCAATGCTAAACCCATTCCAGTATTGCCAGACGTGCCTTCAATGATGGTTCCGCCTGGTTTTAAGCGGCCATCAACTTCAGCATCTTCAATCATTTTAAGAGCCATTCTGTCTTTGGTAGAATGCCCAGGATTGAAGGTTTCATATTTTGCTAAAACCAAACAAGGTAATTCCTTAGTAAGAACGTTTAATTTTACAAGCGGTGTATTCCCAATGGTTTCTAATATGTTTTTTTTGTAATCCATAAATTATTCAACGATCTTCAAAAATAACAAAAAGCTATTTGGTAATTGTTAAAACTATCTTATTGTTGCGTTAGTGATGGCGCCATTGTTGGAGCTCTTTGAAAAAAGCGACTGGCGACAGCACGACCATGCTAAAAAGCATGGGAACGCCCAAAATTATTCAAAACGAATGGATTTTACCGGCGATATTTTAGTGATAACGTATGAAGGCACCAAAAGCATGACCAAGCAGAGTATAAGCGTTCCTACATTTAAAGCCAAGATGTAAACAACATTAATATAAATAGGTGCTTCACTTACATAATAAACCGTTGGATCCAATGGAAATAATTTAAAGTATTTTTGAGCAAAAAGAAGGCTTAAGCCTATGAGGTTTCCCCAGAATAACCCTAATAAAATAAGATAGGACGCATTGTATAAAAACAGTTTTCGAATGCTCCAGTTATTACTTCCCAAAGCTTTTAAAATGCCTATCATTTGAGTACGTTCCAGAATTAAAACCAATAATGCCGTTATCATATTAATGCCTGCAACCAAAATCATGATACCAATAATGCCATAGATATTTTTATCAAATATTTTTATCCATTCAAAAATAGAAACGTATTTTTCACTAATGGTTTGCGTGTTAAACGTTGAAGGTGTGTTTTGATAAATTTCGATGCCTTTTTGCTGAAGTTGGTCAAAATCATCCACAAACACTTCAAAACTACCTACTTGATCGTCATCCCATTTATTAATGCGCTGTAAATGCCTAATATCTCCAATAACATAGGTGGCATCAAAATCTTGAAACCCTGAATTATAAATACCTACAATGCTGTAAGTGATGATGTTTGGCAACTTATTTGGATCGTCTTTAGCAAAAATCATTTGAAACGTATCGCCCACATTAAATTTTAAACGGTTGGCAATGTACTGAGACATTAATACGTCTTCATTGCGCTTTTGAGTATAATCTGGCAAGCGTCCTTGTACTAAAAAATCTTTAAAATAATCCCAATGATAATCAGCGCCGACACCTTTTAAAACCAAGCCTTCAAAATCGGTTTCTGTTCTAATCACACCAAATTTTGTAGCAACTGCTTGTATATATTTAATGCCTTCAACCGTTTTAAATTCTGGGTAAAAGTCCTGTTTAGTTGAAATGGGAACGAGACTTTCCTGAGAATTATTACTATCAAAATTATTTATAATAACATGCCCGTTAAAAGCTACCACTTTATCTCTAATTTTTTGTTGCAATCCTATTCCAGTTGCAATAGCAATCATCATAACAATAATGCCTATAGCAATAGCCGAAATACCAATTTTTATTATTGGTGCCGATATGCTACTTTTATACGCTTTACTGCCAATAATACGTTTAGCTATAAAATACTCGTAATTCAATTTTTTAGTATGATATTTAATATTTTCAAAAATACAGTTTTATTATTTCTTTTTGCGGTGATTTCTTGTGGAAACTTAACTAAGGGTGGAACAAATAAAGAAGCCATCAAAATTCAAAGAACAGAACCGATTGTAGGTGCTAATCAAATGGATGCCTATTTGCCTTTGTTAAAAGGAAAAAGGGTTGGTATTGTTGCTAACCAAACGAGTGTAATATTTAAAGGAAGTTCAAACAAAACCTACACGCATTTAGTGGATTCATTAGTGGCCTTAGACATACATGTGGTGAAAGTTTTTTCTCCGGAACATGGTTTTAGAGGCACAGCAGATGCTGGTGAATTGGTTGATGACAGCAAGGATAAAAAAACCGGTTTACCCATTATATCACTTCATGGTAAAAACAGAAAGCCAACCAAAGAACAGCTGCAGGATATTGATGTCATAGTCTTTGATCTTCAAGATGTTGGCGTACGGTTTTACACCTATCTTTCTACCATGCATTATGTCATGGAAGCCTGTGCAGAAGCAAACATTGAAGTCATTTTACTTGACAGACCTAATCCGAATGCACATTACATAGATGGACCGGTTTTAGATATGAAATTTAAAAGTTTTGTAGGTATGCATCCGGTGCCTTTGGTTTATGGTATGACCATTGGTGAATATGCAAAAATGATTAACGGTGAGTATTGGCTAGAACATGGCGTTGTTTGTAGTTTAACGGTCGTTCCACTAAAAAACTACACACACCAAACAAAGTATAGTTTACCCATTAAGCCATCGCCCAATTTACCCAATGATAAAGCCGTCAACCTATATCCCAGTATAGATATCTTTAGAGGAACCGTCATTAATGCGGGACGTGGTTCCAGTTTTCAGTTACAATGCTACGGAGCACCCTTTTTTCCTAAAAGTGATTTTAGTTATATTCCAAAACCCAATGAAGGCGCAAAACATCCGAGGTTTGAAAACGAGGTTTGTTATGGAGTAGATTTGAGAAATGAACCAACCCTCAACCATTTCACTTTAAAATATCTTATAGATGCTTACTCTAAAACACCAAAAAGCGAACCATTTTTTGGTCCTACATTTACGGTTCATGCTGGGAATGATGTTTTACAAAAACAAATAGAATTTGGATTATCTGAAACCAATATAAAAGCATCGTGGAAAGAAGATTTAGATGCTTTTAAAAAAACCAGAGCCAAGTATCTTATTTACAACTAATTTATTGAAGCCTACTGTCATGAAAAAGATTATGGCATTTATCATGCTAACCTTAAGTTCGTTTGGTTTTAGTCAAACAATAGATAAAACAATACAGGCAAAACCTAAAACCGCCAAGAAAATGGCCAAAGAGTTTTTAGAAATCCATCAAATACCTGGCATGGCCATTTCGGTATCAAAACATGGCAAACTTATCTGGTCCAAAGGTTTTGGATACGCCCAATTAAAACCGAAAGTTAAAATTAAACCCAAGAAAACCATCTTTAGAGTTGCTAGTATTTCAAAGTCAATCACCGGCATAGCTTTGGGGAAATTGATGGATGATGCCTTGATTGATATAGACAAAAGCATTTATGAATATTTGCCCAGTTACCCAAAAAAATCTTATGATTTTAGTGCGCGCCAACTTGCTGGAAATCTTGCAGGTATTAGGCATTATAAAGACAATAGCGAATATGCTCTCAATAAAAAAATGAGTATTAGCGAAGGTTTATCGCTTTTTAAAGACGATGAATTATTATTTGAACCCGGCACTAACTTTCATTACAGTTCAATGGGCTATGTGCTATTAAGCGATGTGATGCAAAAGGCCTCAAACATCCCGTTTGATACTTATGTGAGTGATTCTATTTTTAAACCTTTGAAAATGACGCGTTCGTCCATGGAAAATTCAAATATTGAAGTCCCAAAAAAAACGGCGTTTTACAAAATTTCCACATTAAAAAGCCCCGTGATTGCCAAGCCTGTTTCAAATGAATATAAAGTGGCTGGTGGTGGATTTTTGTCAACTTCGGAAGATCTTGTGAAATTTGGCAACGAAATTATTTTCCCGAAACTGATTTCAAAAGAAACCTTATCTGAAATCATCACTTCACAACGTTTAAAATCGGGACAAAAAACCGGATACGGCATAGGGTTTTCTGTTGGGCATTCGCAAAAAGGAACCCCAAAATATTATCATACCGGCGGTGGTGTTGGTGCTTCATCCATATTATTAATCTACCCCAAAGAAGAACTGGTAATAGCCGTTTTAACCAATTTAACTGGTGTAAATATGATTGATTTTGGCAATCAATTAGAGTCTGCTTTTATTGATTAATAAGTCGGTTTCAATTTTTGGATTTTAATAAAGCCAAGAGTTTATCTGGATAATCTGTGATAATACCATCTACATTAAAAGCTATCATCTCTGCCATGGTTTCAGTGGTATTAACTGTCCAAGGAATGATTTGATAGGTTTCTTTTTGATATTTTTCAACGATTTCTTTAGAAAGTAATGGATAATATGGACTTATAATTTCTGGTTTAAAACTAAGGCTATTAAGTTTAACTTCAATGGATTCGTTTTCGTCCACCAGTAAAGCCATTTTCATGGTTGGCGATTGTTTTTTTATTTCTTCTAAAATACGCACATCAAACGATTGTAAATTTACTCTTTTAAAAACATCAAAATCAGCAATAACTTTCAGTACTAAACGAACAAACTCTTCTGGCTCTGGTGTAAAAATAGTATCATACTCGGGTTGTGCTTTTATTTCAATATTATATCGAATATTGGGATTTAAGTTTTCTGAAAGCTTAAACACTTCAGACAATAAAGGTTTATATACTTTTACTTTTTCTTGGTTTGGGAATTTTCCATACTTTTTTGAACCACAATCAAATTGTTTTATAGAATCGTAGTTCATTTGGTATAGGTTATATTTTAATTCGTCTTCCTTTTTAATCTCATTTCCATTGGCACCCAAACAATAATCACTTTTCATATAGGGTTCATGCGAAATAACTACTTGCTTATCCTTTGAAATAGTTAGATCCATTTCTAGTGTTGTTACGCCGAGTTCTATGGCTTTTTTAAAAGCAGGCAAAGAGTTTTCTGGCATAAGTCCTCTGCATCCTCTATGACCTTGTACATCCATGTTGATAGAAGGTTTTAAATTACAACTCAGTATACTCGTTAAAAAAAGAGCAAAAATTATGGTATTAGTTTTCATTTATATTAAGAATAGTAGGTTTTTTATACTTCTGAAAAGGCTGTTTAAGCAAGGTATTTATTTGACCATTTTCAACCTCATCAGGAAACACATCAACCCCAAAAACAAGCTTCTCCCTATCTAAATACTTATAAGTTCCAAGCAATCTGTCCCAAACAGAAAATATATTACCATAATTAGAATCGGTATAAGGTAGTACATAATGATGGTGCACTTTATGCATGTCTGGCGATACCAAAACATAACTTAAAATTCTATCTATAGATATAGGCAATTTAATGTTAGCATGTGTAAATTGTGTGGCTACTAATGACAACGATTGATACAGCATAACAATACCCATAGGTGCACCAATAACAAAAACTCCAAAAAGTGTAAACACAAACCTAATGACACTTTCAATGGGATGATGCCTGTTAGCTGTTGTAGTATCTACATAATGATCGGTATGATGCACCAAATGAACCATCCATAAAGGTTTCACTTTATGTTCTACCAAATGTGGCAAGTAAGCCCCAAAAAAGTCCATAAACAAAACCCCAAGAATGACATATAACCAAAGGGGTGTTTCTGGTAACCAATTAAGAATCCCAAAATGGTGAGCCATAACCCAATCAGACGAATTTAATAACAAAAATGCTAAAACAAAATTGATAATAATGGTTGTTATGGTAAAGAAAATATTAGGAAAAGCATGACGCCATTTTTTATAGTTGAATTTAAATAAAGGAACAGCGCCTTCAATCAACCAAAAAAAAGTTAAACCACCAACTAAAATAAGGCTTCGATGTGAAGACGGAATGGTTTCAAAATAATTAAGTAAATCTTGCATGCTAGACGAAATTTATTTTAAATATAATAAAAAAGACCTTGACTATTTGATTAACTTTTTCATGGTTTCAACAATGTTATATGCTGCCGGACAAATAGCCACATTTTTTAAAGTAAGATTTGATATTTGCTGAAACTTTTTTCGGTCTGTATGCGGAAATTCACTGCAAGCCTTAGGTCTTACGTCATAAATTGAACAATAATTATCTTTTCCTAAAAAAGTACAAGGCACGCTTTGAAGCACATAATCATGATCCTCATCAACTCGTAAAAACTCATTTATAAACTGTTGCGGTTTTAATTTAAAATACTTAGAGATTCGCTCAATGTCTTTGGTTGTAAATAACGGTCCTGTTGTTTTACAGCAATTGGCACATTTTAAGCAATCAGTCTGTTTAAACTCTTGTTCATGTAACTCTTGCATGACATAATCTAAATTCTTTGGTGGTTTCTTTTTTAGTTTATCAAAGAATTTTTTGCTTTCGTTATGCTTATCTTTGGCGAGCTTTGGAAGGTTTTTTATGAAGTCTTGCATGGTGTAAAAATAATGCTTTTCGTCATTACGAAGGAAGTATGACTTAAGTAATCTTTAAAATTAAACTATTAAATTAACAGATTGCCACGGCTTTTTTCAAAGCCTCGCAATGACATAAAGAAATATGAAAGATTTATTTGGGAAAGCCTTATTAGATTATCAAAATAAAGAAAATTCAGAAGATATTATCACGTCTACCAATATTTCTGAAGAAGATGTTCTGCCAATCTCCTATCTTTTTAGAAGTTTTAAAGACATGCCTAAATTAGAACAAAAAGCTCTAAAATTAGCAAAAGGAAAGATTCTGGATGTTGGTTGTGGCGCTGGCAGTCATAGTTTATACCTGCAAAAAAATGGATTTCAAGTAAAAGGTATTGACATTTCAAAAGGTGCAATTGAAGTTTGCAAACTAAGAGGCGTCAAACAAACCGAATTAAAATCTTTTTTAGAAGAAATTGAAACTTTTGATACCATTTTAATATTGATGAATGGAACTGGCATTTTTCAAGAATTATCTCAAGTCTCCAGCCATCTTAAGCATTTAAAATCATTGTTAAAACCAAAAGGTCAAATTTTAATTGATTCCTCAGACATTAAATATATGTATGAGGATGACGATGGTGGTTTTTGGATGGATGCCCATGCTAATTATTACGGTGAACTTGACTACTATTTAAGCTACAAAGGCGAAAAAGAAATCCCAATGAAATGGCTCTATCTTGATTTTAATACCTTGAAATTAGCGTGCGAAACCGTTGGACTGCACTGTGAATTGGTTTTAAAAGGTGAGCACTATGATTATTTAGCCAAACTTTATTGATTGTAAACCGCTTTGCCATCTATAAAGGTTTTTATGACTTTTATTGTGGGAATATGGTTAAGCGGAGTTTCCATGATATCCTTATCTAAAATGATGAAATCTGCCAATTTGCCTGCTTCTATACTGCCTTTTTCTTCTTCTTCAAAGTTTGAATAAGCGGCCCAAATGGTCATACCTTTTAAGGTTTCTTCTCTAGTTAAGGCATTTTCTATTTGAAATCCATCTTCTGGATATTGGTCTAAATCTTGCCTGGACACTGCTGCATAAAAGGTTAAAAATGGACTTACATGCTCTACAGGGAAATCGGTTCCTAAGGCTATTTTACCATACTTGTTTAATAATTTTTTAAAAGCATACCCGTTTTTTATGCGTTCGTTTCCAATACGGTCTGCTGCCCAATACATATCACTGGTAGCGTGAGTTGGCTGAATTGAAGGTATAATATCATCAAACAACTCAAAATCTTCTTCAGAAAGAATTTGTGCATGTTCAACACGCCAACGTCTATCCTTTTTGTTCTTTAAAACGGTTTTATAAGTATTTAAAACGATATGATTTGCAGAATCGCCAATGGCATGAGAATTCATTTGAAACTTAGAGTTTGAAATTCGCTTTGCTACACTTTGTAATCGCTCAAAACTATTGGATAATGTTCCGTAATGATCTGCTCTGTCGCTATAAGGTGCTCTTAACGTTGCACCTCGAGAGCCTAAAGCACCATCAGCAACAAATTTAAAAGATCTTACATTTAATTTATTTGTTTTAACAATGCCTTTGTTTAAATAGTAGTCCAAATTTCTATCATCAGATCTTGCCATTGCGTAGACACGAATATTTAATTCTCCTGCTTGCTGTAAACTATCAATGAGATCAATAACACTTTTATCAAGTCCTGCTTCATCAACCGTTGTTAAGCCCAGATTTAAACAAATACGTTCTGCGTCTTTTAACGCCATAGTAGATTTTTCTTTGCTTATGCTAGGAATTACTTTTCTTATTTCACTCATAGCTGCATCTAAAATGACTCCTGTTAGTTTGCCGTTTTCCAATATTATTTCACCACCATCAATATGAGATTCTGCGTTTAAAGCCGTTAAATTTAATGCGGCCTGGTTTACTAACATAGCATGACCATCAACACGAGTTAACACTACTGGAATGTCTGGAAACACAGAATCTAATTTCTCTTTGGTTGGAAATTCTTTTGTTTCCCAATCGTTTTGATCCCATCCTCTGCCTACTATAAACGATACTTTTTTTCTATTCTGGAAATCAATAATGCGAGTTATAACCTCATTATAACTTGTTGTACCTTCCAATTTAACTTCTTGTTCTGCTAAACCCATTCCAAAAAAATGGCAATGTGCATCAATAAAACCTGGAACAATAGTTTGCCCTTTGGCATCAATAATTTCTTCTGAAGTATATTTTTTCTGAATGTCATTTGATGTACCTACTTCAACAAATTTTCCGTTTTTGATTGCAAATGCTTCTGCTTCTTCAAAATTTGAATTCACACTATAAACTTTCGCATTCATTACAATAGCATCAACTTGAAGTTTATTTTGGCAAGACACAATTGAAATTACAAATAGGAATAAAATGGTTTTTTTCATTTTGGTGGTTTTTCAGAATCTAGTAAAAATACAAAAAGCGTTCAAAATAGAACGCTTTAATTTTTTATTGAAAAATTATATGTTTAAAAATCGAACTTATAGGTAGCACCAGCTAAAAACTGAATGCTTTGAACTGGGAAATTTTGCCATTTTTGATAACCTTCATTAGCCAAATTATTGGCTTTGGCAAACACTGATAATTGCTCGTTAACATGATACCCTAAATGTACATTGGCATCAAAATAACTCTCTAGTGTTATGGTAAATGGTGTCGTGTTGATTAAAGGATTATTTAAAAAAAACTGGTCTTTACGTTCGCCAACATAAAACAAATTAGCACCTGCAAACCATTGCTCATTAATTTGATAATCTAAAAACAGAGAGCCTTTTACATCGGGCAAATTCCAAGCCTCTTCTTGGTTGTCTGAGTTGTAACTAAAATATTCTGCTTTTATTCCTAATTTAAAATTTCGGTTAATATCTACATTAATTTCTCCTGCAAGACTAAAGGTATCCACATCATCATAAACAATTCCAAAAGAGTTGCCATAAGAGTAGTTTTGTGAGGTTGCTGTAATCTCATTATTTATAAAAAGAGCTTTGTTTCGATCTGCTATATATCCACCACTAATATTATAGCTCATATGGCTTGAAACCTTTCCTTTTAAACCAACATACGCGTTATATAACTGATCTGTTGGTTGGATGAATAAGGTTGGCGACACAAATGGGTTTTCTGATGCTAAATCGAAATATGAGTTTTGAATTAATCGGCCTTCAATACCACCATAAGCAATTAAAATATCGTTTACCAATCTATAAGTTGCTGTTATATTGGGGTACACATACAAGTTACTTTCATTAGCTTCGTTATCTTTTAAATAAAATACCGAAAATCCTAAATTTACCGTTAAATCGTCTTGTTTTAATTGATATTTTGGTGTGACTCCTAATTGAAAATTACTGTATTTTAACTCGTCTGTGGTAACAAAATTTCTATCAAAGGTTCCGCTAAGATAATCAAACACTAGGTCGGTAGAAATTTCTTCTCTATCAATAGGAATGTCAATCGTTGTTTTTACAACAAACCTGTTTTCTCCGGAGCCTTGATTGTCTCCAAAACGCCTAAACAAAAAGCTGCCTGAATTAATATACGAGTTTTCGAAGGTTACATCGCTTCCAAAATGAATTCCATAAAACGAATGCCCCCCTTTTATATTGTTAGCTTCAGCATCATCAACCATAACTTGTGGCAACCCGTACCAATTATATTGTTGTTGATTAAAGCCAGCCTCAATATTCCAAGTTAAATCTCTTAATCGTGTTGTATAATTCATGTTAATTTTTGAGTTAGAAAAATTATCCTCCAATAATAAATCTTCAATACCACCTTGAGATGAATGATGACTGATGTAACCACCAACACTTTCGGTTCTGCTAATGCTGTGATTTAAATAAACTTCTCCTAAAATGGTTGTATACGTTCCAACGCCTAAAGTTGCATAATTATCATACAGTTTAACTGGTTTTGCTTTATCTACAACAGCCGCTTTTCCTTTAGCAGGTGTAAAGGTTGATGCCACCGGAAATGAAAAAATATTGTATTTAATCTCTTTTTTAGTAGCCGTTTCTTCATCATCAATGGATGGTGTTTCTTTAACCTTAAAGGCATCTGAAATGGTTGGTGTATAAGGTTTCACTACATTAATTACACCGGTATTAATCGTATCTTTTTCTTGTGAAAAGACCATGGAAGTGCTTAATATGACAATGGCTAAAACCATTTTATAGATGTGCTTTCGCATAATAACTGTTGATGATTTATTATTGATTAATGTTGATTTACTATATAAGGGTCTAGACTGCGCTCGACCTAACAACTTTTAACTTTTAACAAAATTAATCCTCTGATTTAATGGATGAATTTGTTTTTGATTCTTCCGCTTTAATTAAAGTTAATTCTTCTTTGGCTTCAGAAACAACAACATCAAATTCCTTAAAATTTTCAATAACACTTTCTAAGATATAGGTTGCCTGATAAGCATCCTTTAACGCATAAAAATTCTTTGCCATAAGCACTAATCCTTTAGCACTGTAATATTTATATCCGGAATAATCTTTGGCTAATTTTTGAACCGTGCTGTTTGAGGCTTCAAATTTACCATCTTTATTCTTAAAATAGGCATTATAATACAGGGCTTCGGCTGCCGTTTCGCCTATTGCAACAGTTTCCACTTTTGCATAATTTGCTTTAGCTTTAGCTTCATCACCTGTTTTCATGGCTGAACGTGCTATGATTATATGAGCATCGGCTTCTATTTTATTATCAATTTTTGCATTTGATAATACTTTTTCTGCATAAGAAACAGCTTCCTTATACTTTTCTAATTGGTAATTGGCTTTCATTAAATTAGATTGCGCAAACACCACATTCTGTGGAAAATTAGCTTCTAACTCTAATCTTTGCAATAATGGCATAGCCAAATTGTAATTTTTGGATTCCAGATAGAATTGCGATAAACGCAATAAAGCTTCTTCAGTAAATTCGTTTTGAGATGTTTCAACCACATACTTATAATGAGTGACTGCATTTGAGGCTAAATCTTTTTTATAATATAACTGGGCTATATAAAAATGAGCTTGTAAACTATGCAATCCGTTAGGAAATTGACTGATATAGCCATTAAACTGTTGGATGGCCTTATCGGTATTATTATCTAAATATTGTTTTTCTGCAGCTTCATAGGTTGCATTATCCAAATCAGAATCTGATACCTCAACATAATCCAGTGTTTTTACCCAAGTTGCATAGTCATTTACACGACCTAAATCAATATAAATTAAACGTGCTGTGGCAACCGCTTGAACGGCTTCTGGTGTATTAGGATATTCTTTGGCAATGGTTTTAAACTTACCTAAGGCTTGTTCGTTATTGCTTGAATTGTAGTACACCAATCCTTGACGTAATAAGGATTTTGGTACGAATGAACTCATTTTGTACTCTGAATTTAAACGGTTGTAAAGTTGCATAGCCTTTTCTGACTCATTGGCTTTTACATAAGAATTCCCTAACTCATACATGGCGTCATCACGAAGTTTGGAGTTTGGATATTCTGAAATAAATTGCTCTAATTCTGTAATTTTTTTGCTGGCTTGCCCAACATAACCCGCACTTAAAGCTTTTTGAAAGAAGGCATAATCTGAATCTATCTGATTTAGTTTAATAGCATTATTATAGGCTTTTATCGCATTATTATAATCGCTGGTAACAAAATAAGCATCGCCCAAGCGAAGATACGCATCATTCAATCTTACTTTATCGTCTATTTTGGTGGCCGTAAACTGATTGAAATAGCGCGAAGCAGGTTCGTAATTTTTAAGTTTGAAATACGTGTATCCCAAATTATAATCTAGATTATGACTTTCTGGAGTTGTCTTTGAAATGGTTTGTTGTTCAAACTGTTTAAAGCCGATTAATGCCTCTTCATAATTGCTTAAATTATAGTCTGCTTCAGCTTTCCAAAAGGTAGCTCTTGCTGTATATATTTCATTTCTTGGTTCTTTTAAGGACTCGCTGAACAAGGTTCTGGCTTCAAAGTAATTTCCTTCGTTATAAAGTTCAATCCCTCTGTAAAAAGCCACTTTTTGATAGGCTACTTTGTTTTCAAAACTTCGTTTTCCTTCCAATAATTTCAGAGCCTCTTTATAGTTTTTTGAAGTAATGTACGAATCAATTAAAAGCGTTTCAAGTTCTTCTTTATAGCTTGAATTAGGGTATTTATCAAGATAGCTTGCTAAAACTTGAGGAGCAGATTGATACGGATTACCAATTTCATAACTAATCTTAGCATAATTGAGCCACGCATCTTCTTGAATTTTTAAATCGTAATTCATTTGAGAAGCGTTTCTAAAAGCGTTTAAAGCTTCTTGTTTTTTATTGACATTAATATAACTTTCGGCTAAATGGTAATAGGCATTTTGTGCAACTGAATTATTTCCACCAATAATTTTATTAAACTCTGAAATAGCTTTTTCATAATCTTTTTGCATATAATAGGCATATCCTAACTGGTAAAAATCGGTATTGCTCCATTTGCCATTTTTTCCTTTATATTCACTTAAATATGGAATAGACTCAGCGTATTTTTTTAAATTAAAATAGCTCTCTCCTATAATTTTTGAAAGTTCAGAGATTTCAGTATCATCACCTGTTATTATTCTTTCTTTGGCCAATTCAATGGCTTTTTCAAAATTTCCTAATTTAAAATTAAGATCGGCTTGATAGTACGACAGCTTTTCTTTATATTTTTCTTGGTTGTTTACCTGTTCAAAATATTCGTTAGCGGCATCGTAATCATCGCCTTCATAAGCCATAAAACCTATATAATACTTGGCTTGCGACCCGTATTCTTTTGAATTTTCAACTTTACTTAAATATTTTTTCGCGTCTTTATATTGTTTTGATGCAAAGGCGGAATATCCATTATTAAAGTTGAATTTTTCTATTTCTTTGCTGGACAAAGCCTCTTCATTAACTTTATCATACCACTTTCTGGCATAAGCATATTTTGAGTTTTCAAAATAATAATCGGCTACATCGACAAAAGCGGTATTACGCTTAGTACTTGTTGGATATTTTTTTACAAAATCTTCTACTAGTTTATCAGCATTTTGTTGATTTAATCTAACAGCACAATTAGCTATATAATAGGCACAATCAGATTGTAAAACCTCGTTTTTAGCCGTTTTTTGAATAGACCCAAACAACGATTGCGAGGCTAAATATTGTTGATTATTGTAAAGGGTTAATGCCTTTTGATAGTCTGCTAAATCATTGGTGTATGCTGCAGATTGTTGAGCGTTTAAATGAAAGCTAAAACTAATGGCAATCCAAAGAAAAACTAGATTTTTTAATGTCATTAAAAATTATGGTTTTGTTTTAAAATCAAAGATAATTTAATCTAAATCCTATAACGCAACAATCGTGCTATAATTATAAACCAACTTATTAAATATAAAAAAAGATTAAAATTGGTAGCAAACAGCTTTAGCTGAAAGACCCAATTTTAAAACTTTTAACCTCCAATTTTTAACTTTCAACTTTTAAATAATACATTTACAATTCTAAATATTTCTGAAATTTATGTCCAATCCAATTTTACAATTAAAAGATGCTACTATTTCTCAAGGCGACAGTGTTGTGCTTAACCATGTAAATGTAGAAATCAATAAAGGTGAGTTTGTGTATTTAATTGGTAAAACTGGTTCTGGAAAGAGTAGCTTTATGAAAATTCTTTATGGTGATTTAATTCTTACTGAGGGAGAAGGCCATATCGTAGGCCATAATTTAAAAAACCTTAGCGATAAAGATATTCCGTTTTTAAGACGTAAACTAGGGATTGTCTTTCAGGACTTTAAATTACTTATAGACCGTACCGTTAATGAAAATCTGCTCTTTGTTTTAAAAGCTACGGGTTGGAAAGATAACAACGAAATGAACAAAAGAGTTGAAGATGTTTTAAATAAGGTAGGCATGAAAACTAAAGGTTTTAAATATCCGCATGAACTTTCTGGCGGTGAACAGCAACGTATCGCAATTGCTCGGGCTTTACTCAATAATCCAGAACTTATCTTAGCTGATGAACCTACAGGAAACCTTGACCCACAAACCAGTATAGAAGTGATGGAAGTACTTCAGGAAATTAATAAAAACGGCAATACTATTTTAATGGCTACCCACGATTATGCTTTGCTCTTAAAATATCCAAGCAAAACCTTAAAGTGTGATGACAATCAGGTTTTTGAAGTGGTGCAAAGACGTGTATAATACCCTAAAAAAATATATCAAATCTGTAGTTCCAAAGAACTTCCTTTTTAAAAATGAATGGTTGTTTCGCTATTTTTATGGACTTTTTTATTTAGGAAAAAATCATCAATGTACTATTTGCTCAAAAAAATTAAGGTCATTTATCAAACTTAAAAATGAAGATTTATTATGTCCGTTTTGTGGAAGCTTGTCAAGAAACCGAAGGCTATGGGCATTGCTAAATAGAGATGGAGCCATTAAAGGAAAAATGCTTCACTTTTCACCCTCAAGAAGTCTTTACAGAACTTTAAAAAAGGAAAAATCTATTCATTATTTTAGTTCTGATTTTGAAAATGAATTTTTAGCAGATTACAAATTTGATATCACAAATATCAATCTACCAAACGAAACGTTTGATATCATCATTTGTTATCATATATTGGAACATGTTATAGAAGATAAAAAAGCTATGTCTGAACTTTATAGAGTATTAAAACCCAATGGAAGGGTTTTTATTCAGACACCTTTTAAAGATGGGGAGATTTATGAAGATTTTTCGATTGTTTTGCCAGAGGAACGATTAAAACATTTTGGACAGAATGATCATGTTAGGATTTATTCTGTTGAAGGATTGAAAAACCGATTAGAAAATATTGGATTTAAAGTTGAAGTTCAAATCTTCCAAAAGAATAAAACAGATTTTCATGATGGGTTACAATCGCCAGAAACCGTTTTAAGAGCTACAAAATAATGCTTTCCATTTTAATTCCCACATATAATTACAACGTATATCGGCTTGCCTGTCAGTTGGAAAAACAAGCGCTCAAAGCACAAATTGAGTTTGAAATTATTTGTATTGATGACGGCTCAAATTCTAAAATTAATATTGAAAACAACAAAATAAATGATCTTCAAAACTCAAAATTCATTGCCCGAGAAAAAAACGTTGGATTAAGCAATAATCGAAACGCATTGGCTAAAGCTTCAAATTATGAAAATCTTTTATTTATTGATGGTGATTCCCTTTTAATTGATGCAGATTATTTAAAAAATTATTTAATTGCCATAAAAAAAAATACAGGCGTTATTTACGGAGGAAGAATTCACCCAAAAAACGTTGAACCCAATAGAAAACTCCGTTGGAAATACGGTATTTATCGTGAAGATCGCTTGGCTTCAAAGCGGAATAAAAACAAATACAAAAGTGTTCTTTTTAATAATACGTTAATTAAAAAAAGTCTTTTTGATGAAATTGGTTTTGATAAAAACATCGTACAATACGGACATGAAGATACCATTTTTGCATATCATTTATTTAAGATGAAAGCCTCTGTAACACATATAGACAATCCTGTTTTGCATGGCGATGTTGACTTAAATCTGGTTTATTTTAATAAAACCATAAATGGACTCGAAAACCTTAATTTTATTTATAATACAAGATTGATAGATCCCGATTTTATTACTTTTTTAAAGATTTTCAATAAATTGAACACCTATAAATTAAATTATTTATTGGCTCTGTCGCACAAATTATTTTTCCCTTTATTCAAGTTGAGTTTAACTTCTAAAAAACCTTCATTGTTCCTGTTTGATTTATTTCGATTGAGTTACTTTTGTTATATAAACCTAAAAAAATAATGCCTTTTTTCTCTGTAATCATACCGCTTTTCAATAAAGAAAAGTTTATTAAACAGACTCTATTAAGTGTTTTAAACCAAACACTTACAGATTTTGAAGTGATTATAATAAACGATGGCAGCACAGATGACAGCCTATCTATTGCTAGTTCCTTAAAAGATAAAAGAATTCAAATTTTAAATCAACAAAACAAAGGCTTGTGCGCTTCCAGAAATTTAGGTATTAAAACTTCAAAAGGAACATTTATGGCATTTTTGGATGCCGACGATCTATGGATGGAAGATTTTTTGGAAACCATCTACAAGCTCATTCAATTACATCAAGAACAACTTATTTTTGCAACCAATGTTAAATTATTATTCCCAAATAAAACTCCCAATTTAAACAGCACAACATTTAGCATTGACAAAAAAACATTAATGACTAATTATTTTAGACAACGCAAAAATATTTTAGGCCCAAGCTCTTTAGTTATAAATAAATTGGTTTTTGAAGAAGTAGGTTACTTTGATGAAACCATCAATTATGGAGAAGAGGATGATTTTTATATAAGATGTTTTAATATTTATAACTTGATTTACTATAACGATTTTAAAACCTATTACAGAACAGGTTTATCGAATCAACTAACCGCACCAAATAAAAATTTTGAACGTAAAATACCCGACTACGAAAAATATTTAAAAAACACCAATAACCCAGATTTAAAAAAATTTCTGGATTTTGTTCATTACAGACTTGTAGTTTTGTTTAAAATGGAAAAAAACCATAAACTGGTTAAATTTTATAAAAAAAAGATCGATATTTCAAATTTAACAGGCGTTCAAAAATTAAAATATTTTTTGCCTGCAGATTTGTTTTATATAACCAAAATTATTTATACAATTTTGTTAAAAAACCATTAGATTCTCAAAAAACTTGAGGTTGTTTTAAAAACATCAATAAAAAAACTATTTCAACTTTCTAAAATAGCTTTCCATCTATTTGAAATATTTTGTTTATTAAATTTTTGAATGCTTGAAATGGCATTACTTCTAAATTTTTCTAGTAATTCTTCGTTTGAAGCCATTTTCAACAAGGCATTTGATAATTCATTTTCGTCAAACGATTCCAACAACAAGCCATTAACATTATTTTGAATAATTTCTGAAGGTCCTGTCTCACAATCAATGGCTAAAACCGGTGTTCCACATGCCAATGATTCAATTAATACTAATGGAAAGCCTTCAAAACGGCTAGTTAATACAGTAAACATGGCATTTTTCATATAAACATACGGATTACTTGTAAATGCCTGAAAAACGATTTGATTGGCGATTTTTAAATTTTTAGCTAGTTTTTCGTAGTCATTTTTATTTTCACCTTCACCTAAAAGGATTAATTGAATACCTTTTTTATACAGCTTAGATAGAGTATATGCCCTGATTAGTAGTTTAATATTTTTGCTAAACTCTTCAAATCTTCCACAATATAAAATGTAACGATATGGCAATTTAAATTCTTGCAGTGATTTTCGAGTTATAAATTCAATATCAACAGAATTTTGTATGCACGACAATTTATTTTCATTATAAAATAATTTCAAAAAAGGCAACATTCCTTCACTAACTGTTATAATTTTATATGCATTTTTTAATAACCATTTGTTTACACAGATATTTTTTATCATCGTTTGTTTAAAAGAAGCTGAGTGAACAACATAAAGAATCTTTAAATTCCTATAAACATATTTAGAAATTCCAACCTCATGCCATAGCCCGTTGTTTCGTCCTCTATTGTCTATAACAGCATCAAAGCTATTGTCTTTTAAAAATTTTCGAAACAAAAGTGCACGCCTAATTTTATTAAATATGGAATTACTTTTATTTTTCATTTTTCCTAGATTAAAAACTTCACCATTAAATTCAAACAATATAATATTTGACATTAATACAAGATGAACCTCATAACCCAATTCTGTTAACATAATAGATTGCATTGCAGCAGCGCGTTCTGAACCTCCTTGACCTAAAGATGTTGCTACTATACAAATTTTCATAAAACTTCAGTCATTGTTATTTTATTTTACGAGATTTTAATTCATCGTAATTTCTATTCTTCAAAAGAATTCTTTTCCTTTTTTTAAATGACCTATTAAATATACTTCTTTTGGAATCTACATATTCACTTTTAATACGACATAAATTGGCAATACTATGAAATAAATCATCTAACATATATGATCTTCTTAATTCAATTTCAATTTGATTTTTTTGTTTGTATTTTTCTGATTGCCATAAGATAAAGGGAATTTCATACATTGGTAAAGTGCCAACATCATCATTATGCCCTACAAATTTTTTTGTATTAAAAACCTCTTCCCCATGATCTGAAAAATATAAAACAAAACTTTCTTTTTTTTCACTCTGAATTTTATTTATAATAGTATTAACTACAAAATCATTATACAATATAGCATTATCATATTCATTCAGTATATCATAATCACTTGCCTCAACAATTAAATCATTATCAATTTTATTTCTAAAAACATTGTATGATTCTGGGTATCTATTTTTATAATAAATATGAGTACCCTGCAAATGAATGAACAAAAATTTATTGGCTTCTTTAGAATTAAGTACTTCGTCAATCTTTTCAAAAACCACATCATCATAAGACCTAGTATCTTCTGAGCTTTCTGTAGATAAATAAAATTTGTTTTTACACGAAAAAATTAGTTTTGTAATATCTGTTTCAGCCCAACCCACAGGTTGTTGATTGGAAATCCAATAGGTTTCAAAATTAACCGCATTTAAAAGCTGAATTATAGAACCATTTTCTTTTAAAGATTCGTCGAAATTTTGTAAACTAAGAGCCTTTGTTATAGAAGCTGTTGTCCCAGCATGAGGACTTATTACATCTGTAAAAACACTTAAATCGTTTCTTTGAGATAACAATGGAGATGTATTTCTTAGATAGCCATACAAAGACATATTATTTCTAGTTGTAGATTCTCCAATAATAACTACATATAATTTTGAATTTGAGATATCAGCAATTTTAGCATCTTCAAAAATTCCCTTTTCACTTTTATAAGCATCGCTTTCCAATACTTTCGATTCAAAATAAACTACGTAAAATGACTTTAAAATAAGATAGGGCAAATTTTGGAACCTTAAGGGCGTTACCCTTATCAAAATTAAGATCAATGCAAAACAAATTATTATATTTGAACCTTTGAAGTGTGTTTTATTTATATATTTTATTGCCATAGCTCTGCTAACGATAGCGGATACAATTATTATAGTTAATAAAAGAGCATACAGGATTAAATATATATCCAAATAAAGAGAAAGGAACTCTTTAGCCTCTCCATTATTTGACTCAAAAAAAATATAAATTGCTGACGGTGATAAGTTTACATTAAAAATATAATAATAAGAAGTTTCAATAAAAACAGATATGCTAAAAAGTAAAAATGAAATAAAAAAATAAAGCCTAAATATTTTTTTGTTTTGAATAAAACATAATGGAATTATTATAATTATAGAGAAAAGAATGTTTTCTAAAAGGTTTAAAATTCTATGTGTTTGAAACCCTTTAAAAAATATATCTACTAAAAATGAAACTAAGACAACAATAAAAAACAAAAATTCTATACTAAATTCATTTTTGTTTTTACTTAACCATATTTTTTTTGAATAACTCATGTCTAAAAACAAAAAACATTAAAAAGGTATAAAACAAATAGCTTAGGGCATGTGCTTTAACAGCTCCTAAAACTCCCATATTATTTATAAAATAAACACTTGTAAAATAAATAAAAATCATATATAATAGTTCACATATTAAATACATACGAATCATTTTTTTAGCCATAAATTGATACGCTATTGTAAATGACACAATCTTAAAAAAGTCACCAATCAATTGCCATCCAAATAAGTCTTTCATATTTAGAAAGTCTACTGTAAAAATCAATTTTATAATAAAAACTTTAAAAACATAAATTACAATAAAACCTACCAGAACTAAGGGTAGAATGTGCTTGTAAAAATTTAATATTATAGCTTTAAATTTAATATTTTTATTGTCTTCTGATAAAACAGGCAACAAATACATATCAAATAAGGTATAAATAAAAAGCATATAATAGTTTGATATTTTTCTAGTGCCTTCCCAATAGCCCGCTTCATTTAGTCCAACATTATTAATAATGAAATTTCTGATGAGCAAATAAATTAGTGGAATCATTATTCCCGAAAACAAAGTCATTGAAAAAAAAGATGCTAGTCTCTTTATCACCTCTCTTGATATTAAAGTTATGTGAATATTACCAACAATAAACCTTAAAATATTAAACTGATAAAAAAGGGAACAAAACAAAGCAAATGGCCCAATGACTATGGCCAGTAGCGCACCATTTAATTGTTTGTAATATATAAATATTACCATTAAGAGCGTTATTAAAACATAACCCACAATATTGACACGAACTAATTCCTTAAATTTTTTTAATCCATTTATAATGGAAATAAAAAAAATATGAATAGAATAAAAAGGCATCATTAAGGCAGATAACTTGAATAAAAAAGAAAAATCAATATTATTGAAAACCAACATACTTAAAGCTTCCGAAAATATTAAAAGTGAAGAAGAAGTTAAAAGAACTATAAATATTGAAAAAAAAAAAGATGAAGAAACAACTTGTTTAAACTCTAGGTTATTTTCTTTTGATTCTGCTACATACTTTATAGTACCATTTTTTAAACCTAAAGATGCTAAACTTTCTAAAGATTGTGTGAAATTTGACAAATTACCAGTGAGAGCAATGCCTGAAGGGCCAATTAAAATAGCCATTGTTTTTGATACAATAAATCCAGAAACAAGCTTAACAAATACGCTTATAGTACTATAAGAGGCAACTTTTATCAAAAAACTATTTTTATAAACTTGTCTTATTTCTTTTAACATTTAAAATATTAGTTTAATATTTAATTTTCATTCTTCACAACATCTACTCCAAACAGCGAACTTCCAAATATCAACAATACAACGCCATAATACATTAAGTAACTAACAAAATGACCTATGACAGCTCCTTTTACACCATAAGAATCAATTAAATAAACACTGGTTATGTATAATATAACAACAAAAAATGCTTCGGTAACAATGTAATGCCAGAACATTTTTTTAGCTAAAAATTGATAAGCAATGACAATAGATAAAACTTTTACAAAATCACCCAATAACTGCCATAAAAACAAATCCTCTACGGGTTGAAATTCCTCTGAAAAAATCCCCAAAACAATAAAAGGTCTTAATAAGTAAATAATGATTAAACCAACTGCAAATAGTGGCATTACCGTTTTGTAAAAACCAAAAACTTCCTTTCTAAACTCTTTAATACCATCAATCTCACTAAACCTTGGTAAGATATAAAGTGCCATTAATGAACTTATAAGCATTAAGTAATATTTTGAAATTCTGGTCATAGCTTCCCAAAAACCAGCATCTTTGTATCCCACATTATCAATAATATAATTTCGAATAGCCAATAAAACCAATGGCAAAATTATAGATGAAAACAAAGCCATCATGGAGTAGGGACTCATCCGTTTTAAAACTCCTAAACTCATTTGTTTTACTTGAATAAGTGGCACTAAAGTTCTTCTGTTAATAATACCAACCAATGTAATTAGACAAATTAAAGCTTCGGCAATTGCCAAAGATATTAACGCCCCTTCTATTTTATTTTGATAGATTAACAATAAGCTTATTGAAAGTCCTAAAATCTGCCCTATAATGTTTATAACGATAAGCATTTTGTAATTTGAAAATCCGTTCATTATTGAAAATGAGAACATATTCAAAGCGTAAAAAGGCAAAACAATGGCAAATATTTTAATTACATAGGGGTAATTGTTGTACGTGGGGAATATAATATTATTAATACTTTCTGCATTAAAATAGCAAAGGGTTGAAACGGCTATGGTTGCAATAAACCCTAAGTAAAAAACAGTGGATAGGGTCTTACTCAATTTAGCAGCATTATCCTTAAATTCAGCTACATATTTCACTAAACCATTATAAAATCCTAAAATAGAAATGGTTTGAAAAGAGCTAACAAAATTTCTTAAATTTCCTATTAAAGCCAATCCTTCAGCCCCAATAAAAATAGCAATGGCTTTTGAAGTCAAAATTCCTGCAATAATTTTAGTCAATAAAGACGCCGTTTGTAACGGGGTTACTTTTACTAATACTTGCTTGTTTATGTAGGACAATAATTTCTTCAAACAATATAATTATTTGTTAAGTATGAAGTAAACAGGAAATAAACTTAAAAATTGTAAAACAATTAAATTTATATCTTAAATAATGCCAAATATACAAAATCATTTAAAGCCACTTTCTTAAAAAAGCTTAGGCTTTTTAAACTTTAAAAACGCCTGAATACCTAATTTTTCTTAAAAAACAAATAGTAAATATTGATTGCAAAAATTATGGCATTAGTAATGATGATAGGTTTTGATAAAGGTTGAAGCATAAAACCATAGATCACAAATATTAAACATCCAAAAGAATTGACGATCCTTAATTTGATTACAGACTTCATTGTAAAAGAGATAAGTACTGTTGCCATGGCAAAATAACCCACCCATTCTGATATTGAAATACCTAAAATATCCATACTTATATTGTTATTTTTTCTAGTTTTAAATCACCATTCAATTTCCAATCAAAAAAGGTTAAGATAGCATTCGCTAAATAAAAGATATGTTTAATAACATTGGCTAAATTTCCTTGAATACCGTTTTTAATGATTTGTGCCATATTATAAAAAGACCAAGTTAAAAACGTTTGTTCGTATTTAAACGCAGTACTTATATTTCCAACCAGTGAAATTCCAAAAATAATGGCCACGGTATGCTTAAAAATTGAATTTTTTATTTGGGTTCCAAATACATAAAAACCAAAATAAACTAAACTGTATGAAACAATAAAAGCCGCCAACACCAATAAATAATAAGTTGCATCAGCTTTTTTGATACGCTCTCCACGGTACCATTTTTTAGTTGTAAAAATAGCAATTAAAAAAGTTAGCGGATAGGTAATTACTGCCGAATGATTGCCAAACAAATAATCAATAATTCCAGAATTTACCGTTGTAAATATACCTATTAAATTTCCTAAATTTTGTTGTTTTACAATCATTCTCGCTGCCAGCAATGATATGATTGCGCCAATGGTAGATAACAGTCCTATTGGAAATGCGCCTTCAGATATGTAGCTAAAAAAATTTGTTAATGGAATTCCAAATTGAATACGACCATTAAAGTAGATGGTTTCGTGAAAATCTTTGTATATACAAATACATAACACCAGAATTACACCCGTTAAATCAATATATTTTGAGTGTACAATTTTTCTTAAAAGAAAATGTTCTGTTGGCAGCAAACCTTAATGTTAAATACTTTTATTTCGTTTTCTGTCTACTTCCGTTAAAAATATTTTACGTAAACGTATATGTTTTGGAGTAACCTCAACGTATTCATCTTTTTGAATATACTCCAAAGCTTCTTCTAATGAAAATTTAATTGCAGGTACAATTCTAGCTTTATCATCAGCACCAGAAGAACGAACATTACTTAATTTTTTAGTTTTAGTAACATTGACCGTCATATCATCGCCACGAGAATTCTCTCCAATAACCTGACCTTCATAAATATCTTCTCCCGGATCAACAAAAAAGCGTCCTCTGTCTTGCAATTTGTCAATAGAATAAGGAATGGCTTGCCCTTTTTCCATAGACACTAAACTACCATTTTGGCGTTCAGGAATGCCTCCTTTTAAGGGTTGGTATTCTTTAAAACGATGCGACATGATGGCTTCACCAGCCGTTGCTGTTAACAATTGGTTACGCAAACCAATAATCCCTCTTGAAGGAATCATAAATTTACAAATCATGCGATCGCCTTTAGCTTCCATACTTAGCATTTCTCCTTTGCGAAATGAAACCATTTCGATGGCCTTACCCGAAACTTCTTCTGGTAAATCTATAGTCATTTCTTCAACTGGTTCACACTTTACGCCATCAATTTCTCTTATAATTACCTGTGGTTGACCAATTTGAAGTTCGTAACCTTCACGACGCATGGTTTCAATTAAAACAGATAAATGCAAGACACCTCTACCAAATACCATAAATTTATCAGCACTATCTGTTTCTTCTAAACGAAGTGCTAAGTTTTTTTCAAGCTCTTTATAAAGTCTGTCTTTTATATGTCTAGATGTTACATATTTTCCGTCCTTTCCAAAAAATGGTGAATCATTAATGGTAAATAGCATACTCATCGTTGGCTCATCAATAGCTATGGTTTTTAATGCTTCTGGTTTTTCAAAATCTGCAACAGTATCACCAATTTCAAATCCTTCTAAACCAACCAACGCACAAATATCTCCTGCTTGAACAGATTCCACTTTTTTACGCCCTAACCCTTCAAAAATGTGAAGTTCTTTAATTTTAGATTTTGTTATTTTACCATCTCTTTTAACTAAAGAAATGTTCATTCCCACTTTTAATTCGCCTCTTTGTAAACGACCAATCGCAATACGGCCGGTAAAAGAAGAATAATCTAAGGAGGTGATTAACATTTGTGTAGATCCTTCTGAAATTTTTGGAGAGGGTATGTGATTGATTACCATATCCAATAATGGTTCAATGGTTGTGGTTGGGTGTTTCCAATCGTCGCTCATCCAGTTTTGTTTGGCAGAGCCATAAACCGTTGGAAAATCTAATTGCCACTCTTCTGCCCCTAATTCAAACATTAAATCAAAAACAGATTCATGAACTTCTTCAGGAGTACAGTTTTCTTTATCAACTTTATTAATAACCACACATGGTTTTAAACCTAAATCAATGGCCTTTTGTAATACAAAGCGCGTTTGCGGCATAGGACCTTCAAAGGCATCAACCAATAATAACACACCATCAGCCATATTTAAAACACGTTCAACTTCACCGCCAAAATCGGCGTGACCAGGTGTATCAATAATATTGATTTTGGTATCTTTATAAATGACTGATACATTTTTAGAAGTGATGGTAATACCTCTTTCACGTTCTAAATCATTATTATCAAGAATTAAATCGCCTGTATTTTCATTGTCACGAAATAAATGACAGTAGTACATGATTTTATCAACCAAGGTTGTTTTACCGTGATCTACGTGTGCAATAATTGCAATGTTTTTTATATTAGCCATAATAGTGCCTCTTTTTAAGCGCGCAAAGGTACGTTATATTTTGTAATTAAGTTAATTATATGTTATAATAAAAAAATGGCATACTAAGCGGTTTGCAAATACGTTTTTTAATTAAAATCATAATGCTAAAATTCATCACTCAATATACAAAATTTGTTCCTTACTTTTATTTTATAAGTATTGTAGCTTATTGGTTTACAGATATTAACAAAACCGAAGGCATTACAGCATATCCCATTTTATTATTGGGAATTCCGTTTTTATGGCAAATAATTAAACCCAATAAAAGCTTGAATTTTATTCTTGGAATAACCTTTGTTTGTGTCTCGTCTTATTTAATTTTAGCCTATCTTTTTAGTATTCTTAACATGATCACGTTGTCAACATCTATTAAAGTGTTTTTGGTATATGGCGGTATTTTTATTTTATTAAATTTTGTAATGGCATTATGGATTATAAGAAATAGTATTCACAGAACCTTTTAAATGTGTAACTTTGCATTTTTAAATTGAAAGATATGACGCTTTACGATGTCCCTAAACTAAAATACACTAGCTCAAATAATTTTTTCCTTTTGTGTGGTCCATGTGCTATTGAAGGCGAAGACATGGCTTTAAGAATTGCTGAGAAAGTAGTAAAAATTACCGATTCTCTTCAAATTCCTTACATCTTTAAAGGCAGTTTTAAAAAAGCTAACCGAAGCAGAATTGATAGTTTTACTGGTATTGGTGATGAAAAAGCATTAAAAATTTTAAAAAAAGTTTCTGATACTTTTAATATTCCAACAGTAACTGATATTCATGAAATATCTGATGCTGAGTTGGCTGCTCAATATGTTGATGTCTTGCAAATCCCAGCATTTTTAGTACGTCAAACAGATTTGGTTGTAGCTGCTGCCAAAACAGGCAAAGTGGTTAATCTTAAAAAAGGACAATTTATGAGTCCTGAAAGCATGAAGCATGCAGTACAGAAGGTTAAAGATGCAGGAAACGATAAAGCTTGGATAACCGACAGAGGCACCATGTTTGGTTATCAAGATATGATTGTGGATTTTAGAGGCATTCCTACCATGCGCCAATATGCGCCAACTATTTTGGATGTAACACATTCTTTACAACAACCTAATCAAAGTAGTGGCGTAACTGGTGGAAGACCGGAGATGATTGAAACCATTGCAAGAGCTGGCGTTGTAAATCTTGTAGACGGCCTTTTTATTGAAACCCATTTCAATCCTGAAAATGCCAAAAGTGATGGTGCGAATATGTTGCACTTAGATTATTTAGAAAAACTTTTAACCAATTTAGTAACCATTAGAAAAACTGTAAACACCATTTAATCTACTCATTAAAATGAAATTATCCTCTTTATTAATAGCACTATTTACCATTGTTTTTTGCACATTGCCTTTTTCGGGGTTTTCACAAGATTCCATTTCAAAAAAATATACCTCAACCAAAAAAGGGAAATTTTTTATTAGTTGGGGAGGCAATAGAGAAACGTATTCAAAATCAGATATCACTTTCAAAGGAGACAACTACAATTTTACCATTAAAGATGCCTCTGCTAGAGACAAACCAAAAGGATGGCATATTGATTATTTAAATCCTACAAGAATAACCATTCCACAAACCAATGTAAAAATGGGATATTTCATTTCAGACCACTATGCAATATCCTTTGGTGTTGATCATATGAAATATGTGATGAATCGCAATAAAGATAGAATTATTGATGGATTTATTAATTTACCTAGCGAAGAAGCAGGATCTGTTTACAATGGTACTTACAACAATGAATTATTTAATGTTTCTGAAGATTTCCTAAAGTTTGAACATACCAATGGCTTAAATTTTGCCTATCTGGAATTTGCAAGGTTTGATGATATTTCATCCATATTTAATTTACCAAATACCGATAAATTTCAAGTAAACCTTACTGAAGGTCTAGGTGGCGGTATTTTGTACCCAAAAACAAATACTACCTTATTACAAAAAGACAGATATGATGAATTTCATTTAGCTGGTTATGGTGTTTCTATTAATGCTGGGTTAAATTTTACTTTTTTTAAACATTTTTTTATTGAAGGAGATTTAAAAGGTGGATACATTGATATGCCAGACATAAGAACCACCAGCAATTCTTCAGAAAGTGCGTCTCAACATTTCTTTTATTTACAGCGAATAATTTCTTTTGGTGGTATTTTCAGAATTTAAGCAATATTAGCCCATACCTTTTTACTTTTACTCAATAATCGAGAAGCTTCAAGCAAAAGTTCAATAAAATGGTTATGGTCTAAATCTTCTATGTTTTTTAGTTGAATGGACCGGACTTGCTTGCGTTTATTGTCGTTCTTTAAAATTGGAAATTGCTTTTCTAATAAAATACCTTGAACAAAAGCGACATCCACATAATTCTTTCCTTTTAAAACATTTAAATACAGCATGGGCTTTTTATCCATGTTGTAAAAAGGAATTTTATAACTATATCGTTCCTCTACTTGTGGCAAGGTAATTAAAATAATACTCTTTACACAAAGCATTATGGATTGATAGGGCTCTTTTTGATTGAGAAAATAATCATCAACAGGTCTCATTAATTCAAATTAAAAATATTTTCAAACTTAATAAAAATTTATGGTGAAACATTGGAAATAATTTATTTACTTTGCTATTCAAAGTACTTTAAATTATGAATAACAAAGATTATTTAAAAGACATTAGCGACATTAAAAATTTAATGAATAGATCCTCTCGATTTATTTCATTAAGTGGATTATCAGGGATATTAGCTGGTGTTTATGCACTCATTGGAGCGTATTTAGCGAATGGCATCATAACTAAAATCCAAATGGAAACTCATCCGATCAAAAGATTTCTGATTGGTTACGATTCTATTGGAACCTTATTAATTATTGCCTTTACTGTAATTGTATTATCTGTTTTAACAGCTATATACTTAACTTACAGAAAAACTAAAAAACAACATGAGAATATTTGGGATATATCATCTAAACGACTCATTATAAATTTTTTAATTCCATTATTGACTGGTGGTATATTTTGTATTGTACTTATTGATAAAGAATATTTTGACCTTATAGCCTCTTCAACACTTATTTTCTATGGTTTGTCCTTGATAAATGCTTCAAAATATAGTATTGGAGATATTCAATATCTGGGTTTTATTGAAGTAGTTTTAGGACTTATATGCGCCATGTTTCCTGGTTATGGATTTTGGCTTTGGGTGATTGGTTTTGGAATTATGCATATTATCTATGGTACTTATATGCATTTTAAATATGACAAGCAATAACATAAATTATTATGATAACACAAAATAAACGATGGATAGGTATCTTAGGTTCTGCAACACTTATTCTACTCGTCCCATTAATTGCTATGCAGTTTACCAATGAAGTGAAGTGGGAATTATCAGATTTTATAATAGCAGGCATTCTATTATTTGGAACAGGTTTAATGCTAGAGATGTTTATGAGGAAAATAAAAAACAAAAAAAACCGAATAGCCCTAATTGTAATACTTGTAGCTTTACTTATATTAACTTGGATTGAACTTGCCGTTGGCATTTTTGGATCTCCTATAGCCGGAAGCTAAGAAATTAATGAGCATTATTAACAACATAAATAAAGTATTTGACCACAGAATCAGACTGGGTATCATGTCCGTTTTGATGGTGAATGAATATGCCGATTTCAAAATGTTAAAAGACCTTCTAAAAGTTACCGATGGTAATTTAGCAAGCCATACCAAAGCCTTAGAATGCGCCAATTACATTAAAATACAAAAACAATTTATAGGCAGAAAACCAAACACAAGATACAGCACAACAAAACTGGGCGAATTAGAATTTAAAAAACATATCGACGCTCTTGAAAAATTAATTAATACACAATAATTTTTTTATTCATTTACTTTGCATTACAAAGTACTTTAAATTAAATAAATCATGGAAAGCAAACACACACTTCAACAAAACAAATTTGGTAATTGGCTAAAAACATCCATTACCGCAAGAATGCTTATGGTAGGATTTTTAATTTTAATTTTATTAATTCCATTAACATTCATTGAAAGCTTGATTTTAGAACGCTCTTTTCGCCAAAAAGATGTGGTAAACGAAATCAATCAAAAATGGGGAAATAACGTTTTGATTTATGGGCCCATTCTTAAATTACCCTATAAAACATACAACGAAATTTCCATCTTTAATGATAAAACTAAAATCTACAGAAAGGAAATTGAGACGACCATAAATTATGCCTATCTATTTCCCGAAGTACTTGATGCCAAATCAACGGCTGAATCAAAAACCTTGCATCGAGGTAATTTTGAATCGGCAGTATTTACAACCAAAATGAATTTTTCAGGCAACTACATTGTTACTGATTTATCTTCAAAAGACATTAAAAATGAAGATATTGTCTGGAATAAAGCGTCCATAATTGTCAACACATCAAACTTAAAAGGCATCAAAAATGAAATGCGAATGATGTTGAATGAAAACACCTATAATTTTGAAACCAATTTTAATGAATCATTAAGCCATTTGGACGAATTAGAATCGAGTTTTATTAATGAAAAGGATCTTCCAATAACCAACTCCGTAAATTTCAAGTTTGATATGACCTTCAATGGCAGCCAACAAATTGAGTTGATTCCTATTGGAAAAACCACGACCATGAAGATGGAATCAAACTGGGTAGACCCAAGTTTTATAGGGAATTATTTGCCAAACGATGAAACAAAAGTCATTAGTGCTGATGGTTTTAAAGCAGACTGGAAAGTACTGCACATCAACCGGGCATTTTCACAACAATATTTAAACAAAATTCCAAATTTGGACGAATTTGCTTTTGGCACAAAATTTATGGTGATGGTTGATGAGTATCAAAAAAGTGAACGCTCTGCCAAATATGGCTTTCTGGTCATTGCTTTGACATTTTTAGTGTTCTTTTTAATACAAACCTTGAGCAAAATTCATATTCACCCGTTTCAATATTTGATGATTGGATTGGCACTTACTATGTTTTACACTCTTTTGGTCTCCATTTCTGAACATAGCAATTTCTTGAAAGCCTATTTAATTGCAGGTATTTCGGTGATTGTTCTCATCAGCTTATATTCAAAATCAATCCTCAAAACGTTTAAGTTTCCCCTATTTATTGGCATATCCTTAACGGCCCTTTACGCCTTTATTTATATTATTATTCAATTGGAAAATTATGCGCTTTTAGTTGGTAGTATAGGCTTGTTCTTAATTTTAGCTGCTGTGATGTTTGTTTCTAGAAAAATCGATTGGAACAACGGTTAGTTTTATTGGCTAATTACTTATAAGTGTTTCCCTGAATTGCTTCGGGGAAATGCTTTTTCTAAAATCATTTAAAAATAAAGAATCCTTGATTTTTTATTTTGCTACTAGCTTTATTCAAAAAATAAAATTAAAAAAGCTAGCAATTTTAGGAAAGAAACAAAATTAATTTATTCCAATCCATCAACATAATCTTGCAAATAAGCAAACCGTGAGGTCAATTGTCCATTTTCGGTAATCTTTGCACGCGCCAAAACACCATCTTTATCATTATTAAAAAATGCTGGCATAACGTGTTGCAAAAACTGATTACCAAAACCTTCACTGGCATCCTTTGGAAGTTCACATGGCAAATTATCAACAGACATTACTGCAATGGCGCTTTCGTTTTTATAACCTGTCTCTGCTTCGGTTTGTGGGTCGTAACCATAAAATGGCTCTTCTATGGTTGACGTTCTTAAGGTAGTAGGAATAGGCCCATTATTAACATCACAACTTATATCTGCAATTACTTTAATTTTAAAATCAGAGGATTTTACAGCTTCCTTCGTAAAAAATTCAGGAGCTCCATTGCCATAAAAATGCCCAGCAATATAATAGTTGGTCACCTTAGCAAATCGCATAAAATTTGATTCATAATCCTGCGGATTATTAAAAAAATCAAACATATCAATAACCTTTCCATCTTTTCGTTTATTATAATCTAATACATCAATTTTACAATAAACGGGTTCATTAAAAGTTTGATTTAAATAGTCATCTACTGAAACCTTTTTTATAGGCACAGCATCCAGAATTTCTTGAGATCCATTGGCAACTTTACCACTTCCTGTAAGAAGTATTTTGATGTTAGGAAAGGTAAGGTTTTGTAATTGATTGATTAAAGCCTTTTGGTCATGTATGGCTTCGGCTTTTGGTAAATTCCATACATTATATTTTAATCCCCATGCTCTAAAGCCATTATAAGTTCCCACTATGCCAGCATAACGTCCAAAACCAATTAAACGAAATCCTTTTTCATTCACAATGGTTTCGTGGTCGTACAATACAATATTCTTTTCTAGAACAGCCTTTAGAAGCTTTCTGTTATAAGGTTGCTTTTTGATGGTATGAGAAAAGAAAAAATATGCTTTATTAGGAATTAAATTTTCAATGGGTACTTCTTTTACGCCAATAAACACATCACAATCACTTACGTTATGGGTTACTTTAAATCCTGCTTTGGTGTAATCTTTATTAGAGAACACTCTAATATCACTTGATTCAATTTTAAATATTGCATCTGGAAATTGTTTTTGTGCTTGAATTAATTTTGATGGCGTTAACACAACACGTCTGTCTGCTGGCGTTTTTCGTTCTTTTATGATTGTAAATTTGATGCCCATATGGTAATTGATTATTTTAATAACATGCCAAGTTATTAATTGGTATAAATTTTGTGCTAATGTAAAAGGTTTTGAATGGTTATACAAACTTTTTGATACCTTTGCAACCCGCGTTAAGGATTAAAGCGGCATCCTTTTTTGCAAATAGAAGCAAAAAAGATATAGCGGAAAGCCTGACGCACTTTTGCCATTAAAACAAAAGTGGGTAACGCGATGATAAAAATTATTTTTCAATTAATGAGTATGGGGTCGACTGGTTTTGACAGCGAGATTAATTGAATGGTAAGCACGCCGTGTAATGACTTTGAAACACGTAAAAGGCTAGGTCAAAATTTAAACGGCGAGAATAACTACGCTTTAGCTGCTTAATCTGAATCGAGTAAGATAAGCCTCGGCACACAAGGTGTGCAAGCTAAATGTCTCTAGAAAGCCTTGGTTAGCGGCGGTCTGTATAGAGGCATCGTAAAAGTTAACATAGATAGGGTAGTGCTTTGATGCCCTTTTGAAACTAAAAAAGATAAGTTGTGAGTAGAGTGTTTTTAATCAGCTTACAATCGAAAACCATGAAAAAACTAAACGTGTAGAAAGCCTTTTTGTTACTTGTTTGGACGAGAGTTCGATTCTCTCCGGCTCCACTAAAAACCCTTGTATAGCTATATTTTACAAGGGTTTTTCTTTTTAGTTGACTATTTAGTTGACACCAAAACTTAACTGATAGAGACAAGGAATTTCTGTTAAGCTTTAACAAAGCAACTCCTAAATGGAACATTTATAATTTTGAAAAATTCCCTAGCTGTCCAATGGAAATTGCAAAATCTTATTAAGATTAAGGCTAGCAATTTAGAAAAGTATAATACTCTTAATTTTTATTTGGAAGAAGTATTTAAGAAATCGTGAGACTTCCAAAAATCAACAAACATTAGAGTATAACAACCAATATTATTAAAGTTTAGTTACTTGAAATAATTCATTATCTTTTAAAATAGAATCTTCAAATTTTGACCTTATAAGCTTTTTTTGAATATATAGGTTGTTTCCAACTTGTTTAATCTGTTTTAATCCTTCTTCTGAAACTATGACAAACAAAAAGGGGAAGCCTACAATTAATCTATCAATAAACTAAATAAAAGTATATGATTGAAATTATAAAATTCATTATTATATTTGTGCCAACGAAATTCAATTTTCTTACTAAAGAATACAGTAAAGTTTATAACAAATCAAAACTGGTAATTCACAGATTAGTCTTTAAAAAGTTAAGTTTGTATCCTTAACTTTTTTATTTTTGCAGAATTCTTTTTGCGCACGTGGCGGAATTGGTAGACGCGCCAGCTTGAGGGGCTGGTATTCGCTTAGAATGTGGAAGTTCGAGTCTTCTCGTGCGCACTTTTCAAATATAAAATCCATGGATGTTTTTTTAAACTGATTATTTTAATTAATATTGTTCAACTTTTTTTTATTAATAATGAACAATTTAAGAACTGAGTTTAGTATCAAAGATTTAGAAAATCTTAGTGGAATAAAAGCTCACACCATTAGAATTTGGGAAAAACGTTATAATTTATTTCAACCTAAAAGAACCGGGACCAACATTAGATACTATTCAACAGAAAGCCTTCAAAAAATTTTAAATGTTGCTTTTTTAAACAATAACGGTTATAAAATTTCTAAAATTTCAAGGTTAAACAATCAAGATATTTCTTCTTTGGTTAAAGAGGTTGCAGCAAAAGATCTTTACAAAGACGATCATAGCATAAGTGCCTTAAAACTTGCCATGTTAACATTTGATCAGCATTTGTTTTCTAAGACATACAATGAGTTATTGAGCAAAAAAACATTTAAGGAAATCTTTTATGATGCCTTTTTACCCCTTTTAAATGAAATTGGCCTCTTGTGGCAAACAGGTACTATAACTCCCGCACATGAGCACTTTATTTCAACTAGAATAAAACAGAAAATACTATTAAACATCGAGAAAACTCAAGATAAAGAGAAAAATAATTGCAAAAAAACATTTGTGTTTTTTCTTCCAGAAAATGAGATCCATGACATTGGCCTTCTTTTTATTAATTATAAATTGATAAACAGAGGTTACGAAACCCTATTTTTAGGACAAAGCATTCCAACGGACAACTTAAAAGATTTATTGAAGTTTTATAACGAAATTATCTTTATTTCGTATTTTACTGTAAAGCCCGATAAAGAGCATCTCACTAATTACCTTGAAGATTTTTATCAAAAACTTTTAAAAGACAAACCAAATGAACTTTGGATTTTGGGATATATGTTGGAACATTTAGACTATGATAATATTCCAGAGAAAATAATTCCTTTTTTAAGTATTGAAAAATTAGTTAATAAATTACAAAATTAAGTTAAATATCATTATTTTGTTTAGCTTTTTTATACTTTTGTTAAACATATGAAACTATCAATTATTGGTTCTGGATTTTCGTCATTAGCTGCAGCTTGTTATCTAGCAAAGAGTGGCTATGAGGTTACTATTTTTGAAAAAAACAAAACCATTGGTGGTCGTGCAAGACAATTGATAAAAGAGGGTTTTACTTTTGACATTGGCCCAACCTGGTACTGGATGCCAGATGTTTTTGAGCGTTTTTTTTCAGATTTTAATAAGCAACCATCAGATTATTACGCGTTGGAAAAATTAAATCCAGCCTACAGCGTTTATTTTGGCGTTAATGATTACATCACCATTGAAGATACCCTAGAGAAAATTATTTTGGCTTTTGAGAAAGAAGAAAAAGGTTCTTCTGTAAAGCTCAAAAAATTTATAAACAATGCCAAAAACAATTATGATATTGCTATTAAAGATCTGGTTTACAATCCCGGCGTTTCTCCTTTAGAATTAATAACATTTCAAACAGCAAAAAAAATAAATCAATTCTTCAGCAACATTAAAAGAGATGTTAGAAAAGAATTTAAAAATGATAGACTGGTAAAAATTCTAGAATTTCCTGTGCTGTTTTTAGGCGCCAAACCAAGTGATACACCTTCTTTTTATAGTTTTATGAATTATGCCGATTTTGGTCTTGGAACCTTTCATCCAAAAAAAGGCATGTATCAAGTTATCTTGGCCATAGAATCTTTAGCTAAAGAACTTGGTGTTAAAATAAAAACCGAGAGTCCAATTGAAAAAATAATGGTTGAAAACGGTCAAGCTAAAGGAATTGTTTCAAATGGAAAAACCTACTTGAGCGATGTGGTTTTAAGCGGAGCCGATTATCATCATACTGAAACCTTATTAGACAAACCATACAGACAATACTCAGAAAATTATTGGAGTAAAAAAACATTCGCTCCTTCTTCTCTCCTGTTTTATGTAGGTTTTGATAAAAAATTGATAAATGTAAATCACCACACACTTTTTTTTGATGTGGATTTTGATAAACACGCTGAAGCCATTTATGATACTGCAAAATGGCCTGAAAACCCTTTATTTTATGCTAGTTTTCCTAGCAAAACAGATATGAATTCTGCGCCAGAAGGTAAAGAAGCTGGTATTTTTTTAATTCCACTCGCTCCTGGATTAGAAGACACACCTGTATTAAGAGATATTTATTTTGAAAAAATAATGACACGTTTTGAAAGATTAACATCTCAAAACATAAAAAAGCATATCATATTTAGGGAGTCATTTTGTGTTAATGATTTTGTAAATGATTACAATTCGTATAAAGGCAATGCTTATGGAATGGCAAACACGTTAACACAAACAGCATTCTTAAGACCTAAATTAAAAAGCAAAAAAATTAAAAATTTATTTTTTACGGGTCAATTAACGGTTCCAGGACCAGGCGTTCCTCCGGCTTTGATTTCAGGCAAACTAGTGTCAGAATTAATAACCAAACATCACCTTATATAAACATGAAGACATTATTTGATACCGTTTCATACCATTGCAGTAAGGTTGTTACAAAATCTTATAGCACATCGTTTTCATTAGCAACTAAAATGTTAGCTAAACCCATTAGAAATGATATTTATAATATTTATGGCTTTGTTAGATTTGCCGATGAAATTGTTGACTCTTTTCATGATTATGATAAAACGACACTTTTTGATAATTTCTCCAGAGATTTGGAAGATGGCTTACTGCATAAAATTAGTTTGAATCCTATTCTAAATTCTTTTCAACATACCTATCATAAATATGGAATTGAAAAACATTTAGTAGACTCTTTTATGGAAAGTATGTGTTTAGATTTGCATAAATCAAACTATTTAACTCACGAGGAGTTTAAAAAATATATTTATGGTTCGGCAGATGTGGTTGGCCTCATGTGTTTAAAGGTTTTTGTTAAAGGAGATAATGAAAAATATAATGAATTAAAAGATTCTGCTATGTCATTGGGTTCTGCTTTTCAAAAAGTAAATTTCCTTAGAGATTTAAAAGCAGATCATGAAGGCTTAGACCGAAGTTACTTTCCAAATGCTGATTTGAATAATCTTGACGAGATGGCAAAATTAGATATCATACAGGATATTGAGCAAGATTTTGCAAAAGGTCTTCAAGGAATAAAAATGCTGCCTATTGAGGCAAAATTTGGTGTTTTTATGGCCTACAGATATTACAACCAATTATTAAAAAAATTAAAGAAAACACCGGCTTTACAAATAAAACAAGCAAGAATACGCGTTTCAAATCATAAAAAAATAGAGCTCTTAATGCGTAGTTATGTAAAATATCAATTAAATTTAATGTAAATTTATAGCATGCAAACTATTTATTGGATCTTAGTATTTATTACCGTTTTCTGCATTATGGAATTTATGGCTTGGTTTACTCATAAATACATTATGCATGGTTTTTTATGGAGTTTACATAAAGATCATCACAAAAAAGATCATGATAGCTGGTTTGAGCGTAATGACGCGTTTTTTATTTTTTACGCCATAGTAAGTATGACCTGCTTCTATTTGTGGAGCTACGAAAACATATGGTATTGTTTACCAATAGGTTTAGGCATCATGGCTTATGGGGCAGCCTATTTTCTTGTTCATGACATCTTTATTCATCAACGTTTTAAATTATTCAGAAATGCCAATGGCTGGTATGCTAAAGGTGTAAGACGCGCTCATAAAATTCATCACAAACATTTAGGAAAAGAACATGGTGAGTGCTTTGGAATGCTATTTGTTCCTTTTAAATACTTCAAACAATAATTACCGTCTAATAAATGCTTTCAACGAATCATTTCGATTATATTATTATTGGAAATGGTTTAGCTGGATTACAATTGGCCTTAGAATTATCAAAAGATTCATTTTTTGACGACAAACAAATCGCTTTAATTGATACATCCAAAAAAGACATCAATGATAAAACTTGGTGTTTTTGGGAAAAAGGCTCTGGAAAATGGGATCATATAATCTATAAATCTTGGAAGGGTTCAAATTTCTATTCGTCTAAAAAATCTTTAAGCTTAAATTTAGAGCCTTATACCTATAAAATGATAAGGTCTTTAGATTTTTACAATCATGCTAAAACCATTCTATCAAAAAAAAATAATTTCAACTTTATCAATGAACATGTGTTAAGTGTTGAAGAACGTGATACCGTTTTTATTAAAACAGACTCTAAATCATATCATGCAAATCATGTTTTTGATAGTAGAATTAACGACTCTTTTTTTAATAAAAACAACAACTACACTATTATAAACCAGCATTTTAAAGGCTGGATTATAGAAACTGAAAAAGACACTTTCAACACAGATTCTTTTACCATGATGGATTACCGTTTAAAAGATGGAAACCAAACAACCTTTACCTATGTACTTCCTTTTACTTCAAAAAAAACACTTGTCGAGTTTACCTATTTTACAAAACACACGGTTGAGGACAATATATATGACAGCTTCCTGAACCACTATATTTCAGACATTTTAAAAATCGATACGTATCATATTTTAGAGGTTGAAACGGGCAATATCCCAATGACCAATTTTCCTTTTTCAAAAGATTCTTCAAAAGGTATTACAAAAATTGGAACTGCTGGTGGTTGGGTTAAAGGCTCAACAGGTTATTCTTTTAAGCATACCGAAAAAAAAGTTTCAAAAATAGTAGAAAACTTAAAAAAAAATAGAATGCCATCAAAAGGGTTTACTAACAAGAAATATCAAATATATGATGCTGTTTTTCTTAAAGTTTTAGCGGATGAAAACAAAAAAGGAGAATGGATTTTTGAACAATTTTATTCTAAGAACGATATTAAAACCATGTTTAGGTTTTTAGACGAAGAATCTTCATTTTATGAAGAAGTAAAAATCATGAAATCTTTATTTTCTTGGTCTTTTATAAAGGCCTTTTTCAAGACTTTATTCTTTTAACAACGCATCAATGGTGGCTCTCACTTTATCACTATTCCAATTGGCAGCTCCTTCTTCATCAATGATAATATTACCAGATGTATCAATTAGAAACGTCCTTGGAATGGATGACACTTTGAATAAACCAGAATCGTTTTTTATGGGTCTAAACACCTTAAATGTATAATCGTTTTTCTCTAAAAAAGAATTGATTTCTAGATAGTTATCTGAGGTAACAAATAAAAAAACAACCTTATTTTGGTAATCATTATAAAGTTTTTGCATACTAGGCATTTCTGCAATACAAGGCGGACACCATGTTGCCCAAAAATTTATTAGAACCACTTTTCCTTTAGCGCTTTCAAAGTCAAAAAACTGTTCGTTTTCATCTTTTAGCTTCCAATCATAGCTTTTTAAAGCCTTTGCTTTTTCACTTGTTTGAACTGAAGGGCTTATTAAAGCCATGCCTTTATTTAAAAAGACTTGAATGGGCTTTCGGGTTTGTGGAATGATTAAAATAAGAATAACCAATATAAAAAAAAGATTGCTTATTTGTGATTTTGTAAATTTCATAAAAAATAATTCATTCAAAGTTAAGTCTTTATTTTAGACTATTTCTCATCAGTTTCTAAAAACAAAATTATCGCAAATTCACAAATTATTTGTTTCAAGTCCCATACTTTTAATTTGCAAATTCGCGGTAAAATTAATCATCATAATATAAAAATATGTGAATTCGTGGCAAAAAAAGCATTAAAAAAAACCCTCTGAATTTAGAAGGTTTTTAATGGAATATAAATCTATTCTTCTTCGTCTTGTTTTTTGTCTGCCCCATCATTTAATTCGGGTAGCAAATTATGTTTTTGTAACAGATTATACCATTGGATAACTTTTTTAATATCACTGACATACACTCTGTCTTCATCATAATCTGGTAATACTTCAAAGAAATATTCTTCTAATTTATCTTTGCTCTCTTTTGAAGTTACACGAGTTGGTTGGCCGTTTTCTTTTTCTTTAATTTTTAAGAAAACCTGTTTTAAAGGCAGTTCTTCATTTAACGTATAAATGGCAATTTCGCTTAATACACTAACATTTTGCTGAATGCTTACAGACAATTTTTTATGGTCTATTAATGATTCGGCAATAAAACCAGCACGTGTTTGAGTGACCAATTTAAATAAACCTGGTTTTCCAGCAATAGCTATAATTTTTTCTAAGCTCATAAATTATTTTTAAAAGGGGCAAATATCACTTGTTTGTTAGTGTTTTGCAAGTATTATCGTTTCTTTTTTTGATCTGGAAAACGCATTCTGTATTCAACATTTATGTTTCCCTTTGATATATTGGCTAGTCTTCCTTTAATTAAACGTTTTTTTAAAGCAGACAGTTTATCTGTGAATAAAATGCCTTCAATATGATCGTACTCATGTTGTATAACTCTTGCCACTAAACCTTCATAGTCTTCAACATGCTTGTTAAAATTTTCATCTTCATATTCAATGGTCAATTTAGGCTTCCTAAAAACATCTTCTCTAATATCGGGAATACTTAAACAACCTTCATTAAAAGCCCAGACATCACCTTGTTCATTGGTAATTTTGGCATTGATAAAAACACGTTTAAAATCTTTTAAAGCAGTACGCTCTTCAAGCGTTAAGTCATCATCCTCAGAAAAAGGAGTCGTGTCAATAATAAACAAACGTATAGGCAATCCTATTTGTGGTGCCGCTAAACCAACCCCAAAGGCATTATACATGGTTTCAAACATGTTTTCAATAAGCGTATCAAGATTTGGATACTCTTTAGTTATTGGAGTTCCCATTTTTTTTAAAACGGGGTCACCATAGGCTACAATAGGTAAAATCATGGTTGTTTTTTGAAAATTTTATGCAAAAATACAACACTTACTATTTATCACACACAATTAAAGAAAAAAACTAAGGGTGTTAATAGTCTTTTTTAGAATATAAATAGCTTTGAAGAATTAAGGTAGCGCTTATTTCATCAACTAAAGCCTTATTTTTTCGTTGCTTTTTTTTCAATCCACTGTCAATCATGGTTTGAAATGCCATTTTTGAAGTAAAACGCTCATCAACACGCTTAATTGGAATAATCGGAAATGTTTTTTCTAAAATGGTCATGAAAGATCTAATGTGCAGTTCACTTTCAGATGGCGTATTATCCATTTGTTTAGGTTCGCCAATTAAGAATAGCTCTACCAGTTCTTTTTTGGTATAATCTTGCAGAAAACCAATTAATTCTTTGGTATTAACGGTGGTTAACCCAGACGCAATAATTTGCAACTCGTCTGTTACAGCTATTCCTGTTCTCTTTAAACCATAATCAATGGCTAGTATTCTAGGCATAAGGTAATTTTATACAAAAATAAACAAAAAAAAGAGGTTGCCCGTATGAACAACCTCTTTTCAAACTTTATAGATATGAACTTTAATGATTATGCTACTTTTTCTCTATAAATTTTTGGAAATAATAAATTTATATTTTGAACATTTCTAACTCTGTTTAAATAAATTCTAATATCGCTACTACTTCTTGCAATCACTTCATTAGTAGTATTTAATGCTTTAGAAATAATTAATTCAGAAGAAATTAAAACATTCATTTCTGAAATTGGATTTACATGTAACTCATTAACCGATACAACTTTTGACTCAGTCGTTTTTTCTTGTGCGTTTGCTACTGAGAAAGAAAGTAATAAAATTAAAAGGATGTAAATTGTTTTCATATGATTTGGGTTATTTTGATAGGTCAAATATATAGACACTTAAACCCTGATATATAATAAATTAGTTGTAACCATTTAGATTTTCGATGAGTAGAGATAGCACATCATTTTATCGACGAATAGATGAAATGCTATGTTTTTCTGCTTAAATAAGCACAAAATGCATTTCATCGATAAATAATTTTAGTTGAAAGGATTAATTGAATTAAATATTTTAAAAATCATTTTAAAAACAGGTGCATTTCATCAGAAAATTTAATTTATAATAGCTTGTTAAACTTTTTATTTTAAACATAGGTACTATCTTTGTCAAAAAAAGAACGTAAGGAATGACACATTTACAACAAATTATAGAAAAAGCCTGGGAAAACAGAGAACTTTTAAAAACCCATGAAACAACCTCTGCAATAAGAGAAGTTATTTCGTTATTAGATTCTGGGAAGCTTAGAGTTGCCGAACCGGTTGAAAATGGTTGGCAGGTTAACGAATGGGTAAAAAAGGCTGTTGTTTTATATTTTCCAATTCAAACTATGGAGACCATCGAAGTTGGACCATTTGAGTTTCATGATAAAATACCATTAAAAACAGGTTATGCAGAAAAAGGTATTAGAGTTGTTCCTCATGCCGTTGCTCGTCATGGTGCTTATATTTCAAAAGGCACTATCTTAATGCCAAGCTATGTTAATATTGGCGCTTATGTAGATGAAGGTACCATGGTTGATACTTGGGCAACGGTTGGCAGTTGTGCCCAAATTGGCAAAAATGTCCATTTATCTGGTGGCGTTGGTATTGGTGGTGTTTTAGAACCATTGCAAGCGGCACCTGTTATTATTGAAGACAACGCTTTTATTGGGTCTCGCTGCATTGTTGTGGAAGGTGTTCGCGTGGAAACCGAAGCAGTTCTTGGAGCCAACGTGGTATTGACCATGAGCACTAAAATAATTGATGTAACAGGAGAAACACCTATTGAATATAAAGGTAGAGTACCTGCGCGTTCTGTAGTAATTCCTGGTAGTTACACTAAAACATTTCCTTCTGGAGAGTTTCAAGTACCTTGTGCCTTAATTATAGGAAACCGAAAAGAAAGTACCGATAAAAAAACATCATTAAACAATGCCCTTCGTGAAAATGATGTGGCGGTGTAAAAAGTTTTAACAGTAACGTTTATTAAGTTTCTATGCTGTATAAGTTTTTAATTTACATATCATATAGTTATGCAATCCCCATTGGGAATCCTCTTGAAAAAGAAATTATTAAACGTGGTTATACAGTAAAGTGGTTTAGTGATATAGATGATGGAGCCAAAGTATTACAAGGCAAAGAAAATAAACTAAATAACATAAAGGATGTTATTTTATATAATCCGGATATCATTCTTACAATTACAGATAGTGTCCCTGATTTTTTAAGAGGTTTAAAAGTACAGATATTCCATGGCTTTAATGCTGAAAAAAGAACATTTAAAAAAGATCATTTTAGAATTAGAGGTTTTTTTGATTTGTATTGCACTCAAGGCCCTAGTACCACATCTGTTTTTAAAAGTATCGCTAAAAAACTCAAACACTTTGAAGTTATAGAAACAGGATGGAGTAAAGTTGACCCATTATTCCCTATAACAAAAGATTTTAAAGATGATATTCCAACTATTTTTATTGCTTCAACATTTACAGAACGGCTAAGCCTTGCCTATAACGATTCTGTTTTTTATGAAATTAAAAGACTTGCTAACTCTGGGAAATTTAATTTTTTAATGGTATTACACCCTAAAATTCCTATAGAATTGGTTCATAAATGGAAGTCATTAAATAATGACCATTTCAGGTTCTACGATACAACAAATTTGATTTCATTAATGAAAAAGGCAGACATAATGATTGCCGATACAACATCAGCAATTCAAGAATTTGGGTTACAAGGAAAACCAACTATTACAATAAATCATTATATAGCTAAGCCATATTTGATAAATATAACAAATGCTTCACAAATTGAAGAAACCATATATTATGCCCTTTCTTATCCAGATAAAATCTTAAGTGAATTACATGTTTTTAACAAAGAATTACATCCTTATACAGATGGAAAATCAAGCGAGCGTGTTATTTCTACAACCATAGCCTTTTTACATAAAAACAAAAATTATCTCAAAAAAAAACCTCTCAATTTAATTAGAAAATACAAATTAAGGAAACGCTTAAAGTATTTTACCTTAAAAAGTTTCGATAGTCCCTTTACCTTAGAATCAAAAATTAATACATGATTAAACTTTCTGTTGTTATTATTACCTATAATGAAGAAGAGCATTTAAAAAAATGCCTAGGTTCTTTAACTAATGTTGCCGACGAAATTATTGTAGTTGATTCATTTTCTAAAGACGGTACCCAAAGTATATGTAAAGAATTTAACGCGACATTTTACCAACATCGATTTGAAGGTTATATTGAACAGAAAAACTATGCCATATCTCTTGCTAAGTATGATTATATTTTATCGCTTGATGGTGACGAGGCCCTCTCAGAAAGCTTAAAATCGAGTATCTTAAGCGTTAAAGCCAATTGGCAATTTGATGGCTATTATTGTAATAGGCTTAATAACTATTGCGGACAATGGATTAAACATTCTGATTGGTATCCCGATAGAAAATTAAGGCTCTTTAAAAAAGGAAGCGGAGAATGGAAAGGCATTAATCCGCATGATGTTTATACTTTAAAAAAAGAACTTAAATCGGGTACTTTAAAAGGTGATTTATTGCATTGGATTTACAGGGATTATTCTGAACATAATTTGAAAATTGAAAAATTCTCAAGCATTGCTGCCCACGCCTATTATGAACTAGGCAAAAAATCGTCAATCTGGAAAATTATATACAGACCTATTTGGGCTTTTTTTAAAGCTTACTTTTTAAGACTTGGGTTTTTAGACGGTTTGAACGGATGGATTATTTGTGTACAAACCTACCATGTTACCTTTTTAAAGTATGTTAAACTTTATAGACTTTGGAAAATCAAGCCCTAATTTATTGTTTACCGACACTATCCTAAAAATTTCTTTTTCAATCGTTTTTTTCTGTGGAATTTCTCCTGAAAAGACTCTGTTTCCTTCCACATTAATTCAAATATTTTATTGTAATCACCCTCAGTAGATTTTGCATACTCGTCACTCATTACTTCTACCATAGATTTATGGATAGTAAGTTTTGAAAAGTTTTTTATCCTTGTTTCAAAATCCAATGGCTTAAAACGCATTCTATTTAAATCCACTAAATAAAAATCATAGGCTTTACCATTCTTTTTTATTAAGGTATTGCCCGGTGAATGATCTAAAAAAAGGATGCCTTTTTCGTGTAATTGAAACGTAAATCTTGTAAATGCCCTTAAAATGTTATCGTAATCAGGTATATTAAAATCTTTTGTAAGCTCTCTATAAGTTAAATCGCAGTCCAAATGCACACTAACATAAAAACTTTTTTTAAAGAAAAAAAGTGTAGTATATTCAAAATAAGCGATAGGTTTTGGCGTGCCTACTCCTAAGTCTGTTAACTTAATCGCGAATTCAAAAGATCTTTGGGCTTTGCTTTTCCTAAAAAACTTATAGACGATTTGATTAACAAAATGAGGTCTTTTAAAAGATTTAATATTAAGTTGGTTGCCATTAAGTTCAATAACCTTAATGATGTTTCTTTTTCCAACACCCCCACGATAACTATCGAAATCACGGATTGTATTAGTTATCGATTCCTTATCTTTTTCGCTAACATCAATATTAAAATACTTAAACTCTGTTCCTTCCATTTATTTTAATTTATAGCCTTACTATTTAAGCTTAATAAATTTTTATTTCTTGATTCTTGATTCTCTATTCTCAAAATTACCATTAATTACGCCATATCTTTAAAGCTCCTTAATAGTACCCTAATAATTTTATTAGAAATTTGTATCATTGCAAAGATAAGTTTCAAAAATTAATAACGGAATGTTCAAACATTTTTTAATCACTCGTTTTAACCTAAGACAACCCGATTGGAAAGCTAGCAAAAATAATAAATCTGTGCTTACAGATGCATGGCATAAAAACAGGTTTGAGCTTTTTATCGATTTTTGTTTTAACAGTGTTGCTTCTCAAACAAACAAAAATTTTGAATGGTTGGTATTTTTTGATACTACAACACCAGAAAAATACAAAAAAATAATTGTGGAGCTTGAAACTAAAATGGATAATTTTACTCCTATTTTTGTTGATGGTATGGATCAATTTTTACCAGGCATTATAAACCATGTAGCATCCTGCAATACCCCTTATTTAATTACAAGCAGATTAGATAACGACGACTGTATTGGTAAGTTATATATAGAAAATATTCAAAAACAATTCTATAATCAAAATTTTACAGCCATTGATTTTGTTGATGGCTATACCATTCAAACACATCCTTCAGTTAAAGTTGGAAAACGGTTTGACCAATATAATCCATTTATTTCATTAATTGAAAAAAACGAAAATCCCAAAACGGTTTGGTCCATTAGACACTCGCATTGGAAACGGGAAAAGCATGTCATTCAAATTAGAAACTCTAGAGTTTGGTGTTCTATAATACACGATGAAAACAAGGTCAATGAATTTTTAGGTTATGGGCATGTTAATATTTCAGACTTGTTCAAAGACATTAGTATAAACCAAGAAAAAGAAACTGTTATTAAGAAAGACCATGTTCCTCAAAAAAAATGGAAATGGCAAAGTACTTTTAACCTCATTTCTTCTTATTGGAATTACGGCTTTAAAAAGTTTAAAAAAACAATGGGGCTATATAAAATTAAATAATCTTTTGTTTATCTCCTTATGAACAAAGAAATAAACAACACACTACAAACCTTAAAACAAGGTGGTCTTATCCTCTACCCAACCGATACGGTTTGGGGCATTGGTTGCGATGCTAGCAATACAGAAGCCGTAAAAAAAATCTATCAATTAAAACAACGAAACGATAGCAAAGCCCTTATTTGTTTAGTTGCCGATGATAGAATGCTAAAAAAATATGTGAAAAAAATACCCGAAGTGGCTTTTAATATTTTAGATGTAACAGAAAATCCTATCACCATTATTTATGACGACGCACAAAATTTAGCCGAGAATTTAATCGCCGAGGACCATACCATTGCCATAAGAATTCCTAATGATGATTTTTGTTTTCAATTATTACGACGGTTTAATGGTGCTATTGTGTCTACCTCAGCAAATACAAGTGGGCAACCAACTCCAAAATCATTCAAAGAAATAGCTCCAGAGGTTTTAAAAGGTGTAGACTATGTTGTAAATTTGCATCTCGAAAAAACTTGTAACAAACCATCGACTATTATTAAATTGGGCAATGATGGAAAAGTTAAGGTAATAAGAGCATAAAAACTCAAATTTCAAGAACCAAGTTCCAAACTAAATTATATTGGAATTTGGAATTTGATTATTGGAATTTAATTGATGAATTACAAAGAAGCATTACACCATCCAATATTTAAAATTATAGCGCAATCTGCTAAAGAGTTAGAGCTTGAGGCCTATGTGATAGGTGGTTTTGTGCGTGATTTTATTTTAGGCAGAGGCGATGCCAAAGATATCGATATTGTCACCGTTGGCAATGGCATAAAACTGGCAAAGCAAGTCGCAAAAAATCTCCCTGAAAAAACAAAGGTTCAGGTTTTTAAAACCTATGGAACCGCCATGCTCCATTTTGATGGTATCGACGTTGAATTTGTTGGTGCCCGAAAAGAATCTTATCATGAAGATAGTAGAAATCCAGTGGTTGAAAATGGCACGCTTGAAGATGACCAAAACAGACGAGATTTCACAATAAACGCTTTAGCATTAAACTTAAATGAGGCACATTTTGGTAATTTATTGGATCCGTTTGATGGCATTCAAGATTTGAAGGACAAAATAATTCGTACCCCATTAAATCCTGATATTACTTATAGCGATGACCCTTTAAGAATGATGCGTGCCATAAGGTTTTCAAGCCAACTTCATTTTAAAATTGAACAAACGTCTTTAAAAGCCATTTCAAAAAACAAGCATCGCATTCAAATTATTACCAGTGAGCGTATTGTTGTTGAACTCCATAAAATTCTGGAAAGCAAAACGCCTTCGCTTGGTTTTATTCAGTTGGATGAAACTGGATTATTAAACTATATTTTACCAGAACTAACAGCCTTAAAAGGCATTGACGAAGTTGAAGGGCAACGTCATAAAGATAATTTTTATCACACTCTTGAAGTGGTTGATAATATTGCTTTAAATACTGATAACCTATGGTTACGCTGGGCAGCGCTATTGCATGATATTGGGAAAGCACCCACAAAAAAATTCAACAAAAAAGTAGGCTGGACCTTTCATGGGCATGAATTTGAGGGCTCAAAAATGGTATATCATTTATTCAAACGCCTTAAAATGCCATTAAATGACAAAATGAAATTTGTTCAAAAAATGGTGTTTATGAGCTCCAGACCTATTGTGCTGGCTAATGATGAAGTTACTGATTCTGCTGTTAGGCGATTGGTTTTTGATGCTGGCGAATTTGTAGATGATTTAATGACGCTTTGTGAAGCAGATATTACCACAAAAAATCCAAAAAAATTCAAAAAATACCATAACAATTTCAAAATTGTTCGTGAGAAAATTATTGAAGTTGAAGAACGAGATCATATAAGGAATTTTCAACCACCCATTTCAGGTGAAGAAATTATGGAAGCTTTCAATTTAAAACCTTCAAAAGAAATAGGCATTATAAAAGAAGCTATCAAGGAAGCTATCCTTGAAGGAGAAATTCCTAATGAACATGAAGCTGCATTTCAACGTATGCTAAGTGAAGGTAAACGTTTGGGGCTTTCAATTAACAATTAACAATTAACAATTTACAATTTACAATTAACAAAATTCGTGTATACGTGGCTAGTATGAAAAAGGATAACAAAAAAGTCATTTATTGGTTATTAACAGGATGTTTACTCATTTTCGTCATGGTTGTGGTTGGTGGTATTACAAGACTGACTCATTCTGGGTTATCCATTTCAAATTACAAATTAATTTCTGGTGTAATTCCACCCATGAATGAGATTGAATGGCAAGATGCCTTTGATTTATACAAACAATATCCAGAATACCAAAAACTCAATAATCATTTCAACCTTCAGGATTTTAAAGACATTTATTTCTGGGAATGGTTACATCGGGTTATAGGTAGGTTTATAGGCTTGGTGTTTCTTATTCCATTTTTATATTTTTTATTTAGCAAACAACTCACTAAAGCAACGGTAAGAAAGTCCATTGTATTACTTGCTCTTGGTGCCTTTCAAGGTTTTATGGGCTGGTATATGGTTAAAAGCGGTTTGGTTGATAATCCAGACGTAAGCCACTACAGATTAGCGGCGCATTTAACAACAGCCTTTGTAACATTTGCCTATACATTTTGGGTTGCTTTAGACTTAATGTTTCCCAACAGAAAAGTAATTAACGTTGATTTTAGAAATTTTATACGATCGGCCTTGGCCATTTTAATCCTTCAAATTATTTATGGCGCTTTTGTTGCAGGATTAGATGCTGGTTTTATACATAATCATTGGCCTATGATGAGTGAAGGGAAATTTATGCACGAAACCGTTTTTATTGAGCAGCATCCTTGGTATAAAAACTTTATCGAAGGTAAAAGTGGTGTGCAATTTGTGCACAGAATGTTAGCTTATTTAGTGGTGATTTTTATAGTTGCTATATGGTATAAATCAAAAAAATTGAACCCAACAACCACACAATCAAAAGGAATTTTGGCTTTATTAATCATGGTTGGAATACAATTTATTTTAGGGGTTCTCACCATTTTAATGCAGGTACCTGTTTGGCTTGGTGTTGCACATCAGGTGGGTGCTTTTGTTTTATTAAGTGCTATGATATTTACGCTACATCGCTTTAGTAAATAATTCAAAAACCATTACATTTGCAACTTAATTTATAACAAATGATTTACAGGTTTAGAGTTATTCTTGACAATGATACGGATGAAGATGTGTTTCGTGATTTAGAAATAAAAGAAACAGATACCTTAGAAGATTTACATAATGCCATTACCCAATCTTTTGGATTTGACGGCACTGAGATGGCATCATTTTACGCAAGTGATGAACAATGGAACCAAGGTGAAGAAATTTCGTTGTTTGATTTGAGCGAGGATGCTTCTGTTAAATTAATGAACGAAACTTCCATAAACAGTATGGTTTATGAAATGCAACCCAAGCTTATCTATGTTTATGATTTTTTTAATTTATGGACCTTTTTTGTTGAATTAGCCGAAATTGTTGATGAAGTTGACGGCAATACCTATCCCAATTTAATATTCTCGAAAGGACAAATTCCAGATGTTGCTCCTGAAAAATTCTTTGAATCTGAAGATTTAGATGATTACAATGAATTTGAAGACGATTTAGATATAGACGATTACGAGAATTTGGATTTTGATGAAAACTGGAATTAAGCCATTCATTTAAAATTTTGGATTAACATTTTCATAGTTTCTCAACACATACGCCAAGGCATTTTTAATAATATCGCCCATAGATTTACATCGCTTAAACTTAACATCAAGAGTATATTCGTATATTTTTGACTTTAATAAATCAATATTCTCTTTGGTTGAAATAGTGTCGTTCGCCATACATTCCATCAACCGCTCTATCCGGTCGTGATAGCTCTTAAATCGCTTTGCAATAATGGAACGCTCTTCAATTTTATATTGATCAATGGATAACTTTTGAAAACTATCGGTCACTAATTTTACCATCGTAAAATTTTCTTTAAAAAATTGAGGACGATAAATGTTAATTTTACCTTCATAAGATTGTTGATCAAAATCAATAGCCCTAATTCTATACACTACTTGGTCAAAATCATGCGTAGGCACAATAACGTAGTTGTAAGAACGCATATCGCCCAATAACCTAATCATACAGCGTTCATTAAACTTTACAAACTCTTTAGCTATTTGAGATTTTTCAGATTTAGAGCATTTTGGCAACATATTTTTAATAAAATCGTCCCCAGGAATTCCAGAAATATGTTCTTCTATTAAGGTGTCTTTATACACCAAAAAATTCAAATTATAAGGCGATAACATATGTTCCAATTCCAACCCATAAACACGCGAAGCATCGGCTCTTTTAATATAAAAATAAGTGAAGTTATCATTTAAAATATTCCTGACTTTAATTCTGAATGGTTTGGAATTTCCAAACGTACAATAATCTATGGCATCAACATTTAAAAACGGAATAGAACTTTCATTCCCGTCAGAATGTAAAATAGTATACACTTTTTTAAGACTTAAATCTATTTCTTCCCGTTCAAACTCACTGTAATAAACACGAATCCAAAGCGTATCATTCTCAAATGCATCATAAACTGTTATGGAACCTTGAAATCTTAGTAAATCTTCATAAAATATAGGAAGCTTTATATTTCTGTTATATTCTGAAAGATAATCATGCAACGTATCATTTACAGGATAAGAAGGTTTCTTCTTTGAAATTTTTAAATCTTCCATTTATAATTAAAATTTAAAGCTTATTTTTTAAATACATTTGTAACAAATTTAAGCAACTATCGTCATATTTTTAACTAACCCGTTGATTTTAGCTCAACGAAAAAAAATATAATACTTTGGAGTCTATCCTTACCATCAACAATCTAACAAAAAAATTTGGTTATTTAACAGCTGTAAAAGATTTAACCTTTACCATTAACAAAGGTAATGTTTATGGCATTTTAGGACCCAACGGAAGCGGCAAATCAACAACCCTTGGAGTTGTTCTAAACGTTGTCAATAAAACATCAGGCTCTTTTCATTGGTTTGATGGCAATACTTCTACACATAATGCTTTAAAAAAAGTGGGTGCCATTATTGAAAGGCCTAACTTTTACCCATATATGACGGCTTATCAAAACTTGAAATTGGTTTGCAAAATTAAAGAGGTTGATTACAGCAAAATTGAAGAAAAATTGGAGTTGGTTGAATTATTGGATAGAAAAGACAGTAAATTCAGCACCTTTTCTTTAGGAATGAAGCAACGTTTAGCCATTGCTTCTGCCCTGTTGAATGATCCAGAAATTTTAATTTTAGACGAACCAACCAATGGTTTAGATCCTAAAGGCATTCATCAAATTAGAGAAATTATAAAAGAAATTGCCAGTACAGGCACTACTATTTTGTTGGCGTCTCATTTGCTGGATGAAGTGGAAAAAGTCTGCACACATGTTGTGGTATTACGTAAAGGTGAAAAACTGTACTCTGGAAGAGTTGATGAAATGATTTCAAGTTATGGTTTTTTTGAATTGAAATGCCATAGGCAAGAAGAACTTGTTGCGTTTTTAGAAAGCCACACGTCTTTTGGAAAAGTTATCCAAAAAGACCATTTGATAACTGCGTTTTTAAATGAACCATTAGAATCTGCCGCTTTTAATAAATTATTGTTTGAAAAAGGCTTTACATTATCGCACTTAGTTCAGCGCAAAGAAAGTTTAGAAGAGCAATTCTTAACACTAACCAACAACCAATAACCTAGAAATTTGTTGAATCGATTAGTGTTGATTCGTTTAAACACTAAAACCTGAAACTAGAAACTAGAAACTAGAAACTAGAAACCTAAAACAAAAAAAATGTACCGATTACTCAATATAGAAATTCAAAAACTATTGCATAACAGAGCAAGTAAAATTTTAATCATTGCTTATTTTGTACTCCTTACCTCAATTGCACTCATAGCAGCAATTAAGTTTGATATTGGCCCCATAAAATTTCATTTAGCAGAAATGGGCATTTTTAATTTTCCGTACATCTGGCATTTCAACACTTATTTTGCTGCCATTTTTAAATTGTTCTTAGCCATTATTATAGTCTCCATGATGGCCAATGAGTACAGTAATAAAACACTCAAACAAAACTTAATAGACGGGTTGAGCAAGAAAGAATTTATTTTATCTAAATTCTACACCGTCATTTTATTTTCTTTGATTTCAACTATATTTATTTTTGTTGTTTCGTTAATTCTTGGTTTATCGTTTTCTAATTATACAGAGCTGAGCATTATATTTTCAGACCTGGAATTTATTTTGGCGTTTTTTGTTAAGCTTATAGGTTTCTTCTCGTTTTGTTTGTTTTTAGGTATTTTGGTAAAACGTTCTGCATTTGCCTTAGGGTTTTTATTTGTGTGGCAATTTATTGAAGGCATTGCTTTTGGGTTATTAAGGTGGCAAACAGATGCCGATATAGCAACTGATGTGATGCGCTTTTTTCCATTAAATGCCATGTCAAACTTAATTAAGCAACCTTTTTCACGTTTAAGTGCTGTACAATCTGTAGCAAATCAAGTGGGTGAAAAATTCGATTTTGACTATGCAGTTCATTGGTATGAAATTTTAATTGTTTTAGGATGGACTGCTGTATTTATCTTTTTATCGTACAGATTATTAAAAATGCGTGATTTATAATATCTTTGGTAGCTATGCTACAGAAGATGAAAAAAATCACATTATTAGTTATTCTCCTATTTATAGGCTTTAAATCATTTAGCCAAAGCGAAGCTGCTAATTGGTATTTTGGCTTTGGTGGTGGCATTCGCTTTAATCAAATCGCAAATAATATAACCTCTTTAAATGACGGCCAATTATTTACCAACGAAGGCTGCGCATCTATTTCCGATGATACCGGAGGTTTGTTATTCTACACCGACGGAACTTCTGTTTGGAATAGAAATCACAATGTGATGCCTAACGGATTTGGTTTATTTGGTGATTCATCAAGTACCCAATCTGCCATTATTGTTCCAAAACCGAATGATCCCGATAAATATTATGTTTTTACAGTAGATATTAACAATCGGCAAAATGGTGTAACTCGTGGTTTAAATTATTCTGAAATTGATATCACTTTAGATGGTGGTTTGGGAGATGTAACCAATAACAAAAATGTAAATTTACTTCAACAGAGTTCAGAAAAAATAACTGCCGTTTTAAAAGATTGTATTTCAAAATCTATTTGGGTGGTAGCATTCTCTTCAACCAATGGCATTAACGGCGATTTTAATACCTTCCATGCTTTTGAAGTTGATAATATTGGGATAAATCCTGTTTCTGTAAAATCACCATTTAATCTGTCTGTTCAAGATGCTAGGGGCTATTTAAAACTCTCGCCAGATGGTACTAAAATGGCTTCTGCCAACGTTAGAAATGGTTTGTATTTATATGATTTTGATACCCAAACTGGAGTGGTTAGCAACCAATTGCCTATAGAAATTCAAGGAAATAGTATCAATCCTTATGGGATTGAGTTTTCACCAAATAGCCAACTTCTATACGTACATGCATCAAACGATTTCTTTAGTCCAGGGAGTAATGCAGATCAAAATCCATCCAATCATACCTCAACGTTATTACAATATAATTTATTAGCAGCAGACATTGAAGGGTCAAGTATCGTTATTGATAACAGAAATCTGTATAGAGGTGGATTACAACTAGGTCCTAACGGAAAAATATATAGAGCTTTAAGCGCAACCTATAACCAAGGCTTACCTTTCCTTGGAATTATTAATAATCCAGACAATATAGGTCTGGCTAGTAATTATGTGCACAATGCCATTAATTTAGCTCCTAACGAATCTTCTCAAGGCTTACCTCCTTTTATAGCTTCATTTTTCAACACTCAAATTGATATTATAAAAAATGGTGAAAGTAGCATTAATTTAGAACTTTGTGATGGCGACATTTACAAGCTATCTTCTGAAAATATTCCTGGCGCTACCTATATTTGGACCCAAGACGGAAACCCATTACCAGAAACAACCTATGACCTTGAGATTTCTCAACAAGGCCATTATGAAGTTTTTATTAACCCAAATAATGGCGATTGTGCTATTGAAGGTCAAG
>PFKE01000119.1 GCA_002784145.1 Flavobacteriaceae bacterium CG_4_10_14_3_um_filter_33_47
CCTGTGTTGGTTTCCCGTATCATTTTTTCAACATCGGATGCCTTTGGACCCAGTGCCAGAATGGGTCTGTTAGAGACCATATATTCAAATAACTTCCCGGGAATGATGCATTTGGTTGCTTCAGAATCTACTTCCACCAACAATAATACCTGTGATTTTTTTTGATAGCTTATGACTTGTTTATGTGATACATACCCTATATTATTAACATAATTACTTAAATGGTATTTTTTAATAGATTGTAATACATCATCGCTTAGCAAACCTATAAAATTCAATTGAAAATCATTAGAGAACTCTTGATCTTCATGGGTCAAATCAGATAAAACTTGCCATAAAACTTCCGGATTCCTTTTAGAAAGCATGGAACCAATATGCGACATGGTAAATTTAACATCCAAAGTTATTTTTTCAGAAACTTCATAATCATAGCCATTGGTAATCACTTCAATGGGTTGACTAGTGATTCCTTTGAATTCATCTTTAGTTTTAAAACTTGTCACTATAATTTGACTAGCAGTATTTAAAACCTGTTTTTCAAGTTCCAAATGCTTCTGTTGGGATTTTTTCGTCAGTTTTAGCTGATGATGATATCCAATGGTGGTCCAAGGATCTCTAAAATCTGCAATCCACTTCACCCCTAGTTGCTTTTTTAGTGTTAACCCTATAAGATGTAAACTGTGTGGCGGACCCGTAGTGATAATGGCATCAATAGGATGGTCTTTAATATAAGCAGTAAGGTATTTAACAGAAGATTTTACCCAACTCACACGAGCATCCGGTATAAAAAAATTGCCTCTTATGAAGAGCAATAGTTTTTCCAGAGCATTTTGATTCGTTTCTTCAGAAATAATGCCTTTACTAATTGTTTTTGACCTTTGTTTTGAAAACAACCGAGCAAGTTTATAGGGTTCAGAAATAGGTTGTCTTAAAACTTTCAAATCTGTTGAAACTTCGGTTAGTAAACTTTCATCAATAATAGGATAATTTGGATTTTCAGGAACATAAACGATGGGCTCTATATCAAACTCGGGCAGATATTTAACAAACTTTAACCAACGCTGAACGCCAGGACCGCCAGATGGAGGCCAATAATAGGTGATAATGAGTGCTCTTTTATGCACTGTTATTCGATTTAAACTTAATTTGGTAGAATAACCCTAATATAATTAAAATACCCACTAAAACAGAGCTTGCTAAAGCAATCGAGCTTCCTGTTTTTACAACCTGAGGCTCAAACTTAAACTCAATGGTATGATTTCCTTCTGGAATTTGCATACCACGCAACACATAATTAACATTGGTATGAGTTGTTTCCTGTCCATCAATCAAAGTTTTCCATCCATGTCCATAATATATTTCAGAAAACACAGCAAAACCTTTGACGTTATTTTGGGATTTATACTTTAAATAATTTGGTTTATGTTGTACCAATGAAATCGTTGCCGTTGAGTCTGAACCATAGCTTGTTTCATACCTTCCTTTTTGAAAATCATCATTTTTTATAACCGCTTCATTTTTAACATCTAAACTATCTAAGGCTAACATGGCTTCATTAGCAGACTTAACCACCTGCAACTTTTTAACAAACCAAGCATTTCCATGGACTTCGTCATTTAAATAAGGAACTAGCTGTCCTTTATCGTCATTGATGATAATATACTTTGTGTTAAGCATATTCAAAACGTTGATATTGTTTTTGGCTATGTAAAAATCAAATAATTCATCATATTTTTTTAAGGATGCTGCATGATATCCCGTTAAAGAATTATGAAAATAAGAAGCTCTTGCTCCAGAAGATGTTACATCGAACACTCTAAAATGGGTGGTATCCTTTAAAATTTCTAAATCAGCTGAATTGGTCTGATAAGGTTTGTTAACAGCAATCGAAGAGGTGAAATCGTCATTATTAACATAGCGTTTATCAACAGAAACCAAATCAAATAAAATTAAAATGCCAAACGTCACAATCACCCAAGATTGTTTTAGCTTTTGTTTTAAAAACATAAAAATAATACCCGCTGCAAGCATTACCAATACAAGTGTTCTTATGGTATCTTCCACAAAAACAGATTGCCTATCTTGTTTAAGCGCATCTACAAACTCTGGCCCATAATTTTGTCTGTAAAATCCATCATTGATCCCAACAAAATCAAATAAGGTTGATTTTAATAATAAAAATAGGATCGCCATGCCAGCAGTAATAAGAGCGGAATACTTTAAAGCGTCTTGTTTTTCTTGAACTGTAGAATCGCCTTTAAAAAGTTTTGAAAGCCCTAAAACAGCCAATAAAGGAATGCATAATTCTAAAATAACTTGAATGGATGTTACGGCTCTAAATTTATTATACAGAGGCACATAATCAATAAAAAAGTTGGTCAACAAGCCAAAATTTTTTCCGTAAGAGAGGAATAATGAAAAAATGGCGCCACCTACTAACCACCATTTCTGTCTCCCTTTTACTAGAAATAAAGCGAAGAAAAACAAAAACAAAACAACTGCACCCACATAGGCTGGCGCTTCAACAATAGGTTGTTTTCCCCAATACATGGGTGCGCGTTTTGATTCTTCTAAAGCTTGTGAAGATGAGGCTCCAAGCTTTCTGAATGCTTCATAGGTTTTAGAATCCTTTCCAACATTTTCTCCATGGCCTCCACCCATAAATCTTGGAATATACAGATTAAAAGTTTCCCAGAAACCATAACTAAACTGCGTAATGTACTCTCTGTCTAAACCCGATGTGATGTCTTTAGGAGTTCCATCTGGATTGATGGTTAATTCACTTTTTCCACGGGTACTTTCTTTAGCGTATTCTTGAGTGGCTAGGATGTTGGTAGCATTCAATCCAACCGCTAAAACAGCAGCAATGATGAGCACTCCAACGGCTTTAAAATAAGGAACAAGCGCTTTCTTTTTATAGGCATCTATTAGAAAAACAAGACCTAAAATGATGACTAAAAACAGTAAATAATATGTCATTTGAAAATGGTTTGCTACTATTTCTAAGCCCAAGGCTATGGTAGTAAGCAAAAAGCCATATACATATTTTCTTTGAAAGGTTAACAGAATACCACTTAAGACCAAGGGCATATAGGCTATGGCATGTGCCTTACTATTATGTCCAACGCCAAGAATGATGATTAAATACGTTGAAAACCCAAAGGCTAAAGCGCCCATAGCTGCCAGCTTATAATCAACTTTTAAAACCAATAAAAGCACATAAAACCCCAGTAAATACAGAAATAAATAATCGGACGGTCTTGGTAAAAATCGAATAGAAAGGTCTAGACTTTTAATAATATTATGGGGGTATTTTGCTCCTAATTGATAGGTTGGCATACCGCCAAAAGCACTGTTGGTCCAATAGGTTTCTTCTCCTGTGTCCGCTCTAAAATCGTTTTGCTGTTTAGACATACCAATATATTGCATGATATCACTTTGGAATAATTGTTTTCCTTGTAAAACAGGGTAAAAATAAGCTAGAGAGATTATAACAAACCCTATAAGAACCCATAGGTGTGGTAAGAATCGTTTTATATAAAATGGCATGAATTTAGATTAAAATCAATGAATGTGAAAATTAATCAATTTCTTCGTAATCAATATAGTCTCCTACATTTTTATTTGAAGATTTCGTTTTTGGGACTTTATCAATGGTTACCTCTCCTTCTTTTTTTTCAGGTTCTCTTTGATTTTGGAATGAACCTCCAAAACGCTCTTGGGCTTTCTTAGCCACAAACTTCATTAAAAGTGGCGCAAACAACCTGGTGATTACCTTAAGCACGTAATAAATGACCAATATAATTAAAATGGTTCTTATGAAACCAGTTGCCGATGCAAATTGTAGCATGATAAAATTTTTAAACAAAAATACAATTCTATGTTTTTAAAAAAGAGTCAAAAATGATAAAAAAACTATAAAATCTCTATATTTGAATGCCTTAATTTTTATTAAGACCAATAGCTATATGATTTTATAATTTCAACATCCGTTTAAATCCTTAATTATGAAGCCTATCAAATCTACTTTTACTTTGATTATTTGTTTAATCGCGACCAACCTATACAGCCAATATACCGATGTTATCAATTCAAACAGGCCTGGTGTTTCCAGAAGTGCTTTTTCTGTAGGCACCAATGTAGCACAATTTGAAGTGGGTCCATTTTTAATCAATGAAAAACGCAAACCAGCATTAAAAACAGAAGTTTCTGGGTATGGAATTGATTTTGCAGCCAGATATGGGTTACTTTTTGAAGAATTAGAGTTAAACGTAGAAGGCACTTACCAAAATGATACCAAAACCTATTTCTCGAATATTGTTTTTGATGAAGCACGTTCCAATTTCAAATATGTAGCTGTCGGTGCAAAATACTTGCTTTATGACCCTTATAAAAACTCTGAAGATGAAAAGCCAAACCTTTACAGTTGGAAAGCCAACCATCGATTTAAATGGCAATCTTTAATTCCCGCAATTTCCGTTTATGCTGGGGCAAATTACGATACAGAAAACAACCCTTACACAGCTCAAGGCATTGAAGGGTTCAGTCCGAAAGTCATGATAGCCACACAAAATAATTTTAATGGCGGATGGGTTTTTGTCATGAATTTAATTAAAGATAGAATTGGTACCGATCAATCAGATTTTCAATACATACTCACCTTAACGCATTCTTTCAATCCAAAGTGGGTGGTTTTTGGAGAAGCACAAGGGATCCAAAGTGATTTTTATGCAGACAATTTATTTAGGTTTGGAGGCGCCTATTTATGGGGCAAGGATTTTCAGTTGGATACTGCTTTAACCTTTAACACCAAAGATACGCCTTCGGTTTTTAGCGTTAATTTTGGTGCTTCCTACCGACTGGATTTTCATAAAGATAAAGAAATTGATTCGAATGATAATGGAACGTCCGCAAAAGATGAAAGAGGCAGAAAGTCAAGGAAAAATGGAAAAACAACCGATGTTATTGAAGCGTACAACAAGAAAAACAAAAGAAAAAAACAAGACTTTAATTAATACCCAAGATATCTGATTTTTTAGCATGATCACCATAAAAGAAGTAAAAACTAAAAAAGATTTAAAGGATTTTGTAAAGTTTCCATTTAAATTATATAAAAACTCACCGTACTGGGTTCCTCCTATTATCAGCCAGGAAATTAAAACGTTTAA